>NZ_JCAMOT010000008.1:0-284150 GCF_059512425.1 Bradyrhizobium sp. Leo78 | reverse complement strand
TCGTATCGCCATTGGCAGGATCAACTGAACCGGACCGACTTCGTCCACGGACAGTTCGGCGAGAATTTCACGATCGAAGGGCTGTCCGACGATGCCGTGTGCATCGGCGATCGTTACCGGATCGGCACTGCGCTGTTCGAGGTCACTCAGCCTCGCGTGACCTGCTATCGCGTCGGCATTCGGATGAACGAGCCACGAATGCCGGCATTGCTGACATCCAGCGGACGGCCGGGGTTCTACTTCCGCGTCCTAAGGGAAGGGGAGGTGGGTGCCGGCGATGAAATCGTGAAGGTGGGCGAGGCGAGCGAGCGAATGACCGTCGCCGAGATCAATGCGCTGCTCTATTCGCCCGATCACGCGCGTGACCGATTGGAGCGCGCCTTGCGCATCGAGGCGCTTTCGCCTGGATGGCGATCGTCGTTTGAGGCATTGCTGCAGAACCAAACGACTGCTGCGGGGAGCGGAAACGCGGGGCTCGCGCCGGCAGCAGCTGCGCACCCGGTAGCGCCAGGATTTTGGCAACTTGCCGTTACGGCGATCGACCAGGAGTCCGCGGACGTCCTCTCGCTGTCAATGCAGGATCCGGATGGTCGGCCGCTGCGACCTGCTTTGCCTGGCCAGTACGTCGTCATACGTCTTCGACCGACCGTTGGCGGCCCGCTACTCTTTCGCAGTTACTCCCTCTCGGGTCCTCCCTCGACGCAGCGCTATCGGATCAGCGTGAAAATCGAGCCGAATGGAGCTGGCGGAACCTATCTGCGCGAGCATCTTCGGGTGGGCGATGTGCTCGACGTCAGCTCACCGCGCGGAAGCTTCATTCTGCAGTCCGGAGAGCGGCCTGTGGTGCTGCTCAGCGCGGGAATCGGGGCAACGCCTGTTCTGGCGATGCTGCAGGCCCTGGCGGAGGCACACTCGACGCGGCAAATCTTGTGGCTGCACACGGCGCGTGACCGAGAGCACCATCCGTTTGCTGCCGAAGTTCGTCGCCTCTTGCTCTCGCTCACCCGCGGCCGCAGTTATGTTTGCTACAGCCGCCCGGGCTCGGGCGATAAGATCGGCGAGGACTTCGACGCGTCGGGGCATCTGTCGCAATCGGTCTTTGACGAGGTCGGCGTCCCGCGAGAGGCCGATGTCTATCTCTGTGGGCCGACCCGCTTCATGACGGATATGAAAACCGCGCTCGCGTCATTTGGCGTGCCGCCGGAGCGCCTTCACGTCGAAATTTTCAATGGCAGCGAGTCGATGACTCCCGGCATCGTCGGCGCACCGATGCGTGCGCCTCATCCACCGGAGGACGACGCCAACACCGGTCCGCTGGTATCGTTCGCGCGAAGCGGCGTTGCCGCACACTGGAAAGCGTCGGCGTATCAGAGCATCTTGGAGCTGGCCGAGGCGTGCAACGTGCCGGTTCGTTGGTCGTGCCGGACCGGTGTTTGTCATAACTGTGAAAGCGGCCTGGTTTCAGGCGCGGTCGCCTATGGACCGGAACCGCTCGATAAGCCTGCTGATGGCAACGTTCTGGTTTGCTGCTCACGACCGATCGGCGATGTCGTTGTCGATTTGTGAGTCCGCGGTTCCATCGCGCTGCTGCTGAGCCCAAGGCGGTTCTGGACTGAGATAACCGATGAGGCAGCAGATGCAAAGTCCAAGGCCGACGAGCGGATATCTCAACGCCACAACGGTCGCCACACCGAAGAGGCACAATGTCGCCAGCGACCGCACGCGCATGATCCTGCGCACCTTTGGTGGAATCTTCCCGTCGGGGGTCCGATCGATGAGCTCCCAGATCAGCGCGATGTAGGTCGCGTTCACCAGGAAGAAAACGGCCGCGTAGAACGCCACCGGCTGCGGCGCGAGTTCGCTCACTGCCATCCAGGCCGTGGAGAGGGGAAGCAGCGACATCGAAAACAGGTGCGCGAAATTGAACCACAACAGGCTCGGCGTGGCCTCATCGGCGTAGCGCATCAGGTAGTGGTGATTGGCCCAGACAATGGCGATGAAGAGGTAACTGACGGCATAGCTTAGCCACGTCGGCCAGAGAGCCAGCAACGCCTCGAAAGTGGGCCGCTCCGGCGGTCTCAATTCCAAGACCAGCACTGTGATGAGCACGGCGAACACGCCGTCCGAGAACGTGCTCAGTCGCTCCGGTGTCGCTCTACGCAGCACGCTCGCGCCCTCCGATCTCGCGAAGGGGGCGAGGTTTGCAGAGCGAAGTATTTGCGTCAATCGGCCGGCAGACGCTAGGGCGCTGGTATTCGAGCTTGTGTTCGAAAACCTCTCGGATCGCTCAAACCTTGAAGTAACCCGGCTGGCCGATGTCGGCGATCAAGTTAGCCCCCGTGGGCGTCCAGCCCAACCGCTGCTGCGTCAACGCGCTGGAGGCCGGCATGTCCAAACCGGCGAACATTGCCAGTGGCCCGTAATAATCGGCCGCCTCTTCTTTCTTGATCGAAACAACCGGCACATTCAACGCGCGGCCGATCACTTCGATGACTTGGCGCATGGGTACGCCTTCTTCGCCAACAGCGTGGTAAATTCCGTCTACCGCGCCCTTCTCCAACGCAAGCCGGTATAAGCGGGCGACATCCTGCCTATGCGCCGCAGCCCAGCGTTCGGCGCCTTCGCCGACATAGGCGGCGGCGCCTTTTTGACGCGCGAGCTCGAGCAGATAAGTGATCAGCCCAGCTTTTCCGTCGGCGCCATGCACTTGCGGCAGGCGTATCGCCATCGCGCGCACGCCACGCGACGCATAGGCCAAACCGGCCTGCTCGGACACGCGCGGAACATGCGGGCTTGAATCGCGTCGCATATCTTCGGTGATCACCACACCTGGCGCGATGAGGCCCGTTCCCGAGGTCACGATGAAAGGCTTGTTCGTGCCAGCCAGCACGTCGCCCATTGCTTCGATGGCGGCCTTGTCGATCGCGCCATTCTCCGCGAATTTCGTGAAATCATGGATGAAGGCCAGATGGATCACGCCGTCCGAATCCCTTGCGCCGCGCTTCAGGCTTTCCAGGTCCTGCAGCGAGCCGCGATGAACCTCCGCGCCTAGTTTCTCGAGCGTCTCGACGTTCGCTTCCGAGCGCGCGAGGCCGACAACCTGATGCCCGTTTGCGATGAGTTCTTTTGTAGTTTCGGTGCCGATAAATCCGGCGGCGCCGGTGACGAATACGCGCATGAGAAGCACTCCCTGTTCAGAATGCCGGGATATTGCTAAGCTGATCATTCGGGTAAAGTAGTGAGATTATACAGGTATAATCGCTAACAGGATGACGGACGCGAACTCGCTCGGGGCTTATCTCAAGGATCGTCGCGCTAAGCTCGATCCTACGGCATTCGGCTTTCCGCTAAAGCGGCGGCGAACGCCGGGACTTCGGCGCGAAGAAGTGGCGCAGCGGGCGAATGTGAGCGCCACATGGTACACTTGGCTGGAGCAGGGGCGCGGCGGCGCGCCTTCCGCCGATGTGCTGGATCGCATTGCTCGCGCCATGATGCTGACCGACGTGGAGCGCGAACATCTGTTTCTACTCGGCCTGGGCCGGCCACCCGAAGTCCGCTATCGTGCGCCCGAAGGTATCTCACCCCGTCTGCAACGCGTGCTCGACACGCTGGAATGCAGTCCCGCTTTTATTCGCACGGCGACATGGGATTTGATCGCGTGGAACAGGGCCGCCGCGACGGTCCTCACCGATTACAGCAAACTGCCGGATGGGCAGCGCAATGTTCTGCGCTTGATGTTCCGCGATAGCCGCGTGCGCGCAGCGCAGTCCAACTGGCAAAGTGTTGCGCGTTATGTGGTGGCGTCCTTCCGCGCGGATGTGGCGCGCGCCGGTGCGGCGCGCAATGTGCAATCGCTGATCGATGAGCTCTGCGCGACAAGCCCCGAATTCGGGGCCATGTGGCGTGACAACGACGTGCAGGGGCATGGCGATGGCGTGAAAGTCCTGCATCATCCCATCGCCGGACCGCTCTCGATGGAATTTTCTGCTTTCGCCGTCGATGGCCGGCCCGACCTCAATATGGTGATCTACAATCCTGCAACGCCCGCGGACGCGGACAAGATCCGCGCGCTTCTGAAGTCTCCGCCGAAGTAGGCGCGCCCCCGACGGACTCGATCTCAGCGGTAGCGAAAGGTGCGCGTTGGCTGGTTGAACAAGCGATTCGATAGGCGACGGTGTGACTTCCGTTTCGCGTCAAAGCGGCAAGGTTCAGAGCGAGCGAACGGTTTCCGGTTTGCGTCTCAAAGCAGAGGCCGGCGTTTATGCGTGCCGCCCTAATCGAATTCGAGCACGTCGGCGGCTGCGAGGCGGCCGGGGGTGCGGTGGAAGAGATCGCGATCGATAACCGCGCACAGCTTTGGCGCCGGCAGCTTGTCGCCGCCGCGCATCAGGTTCTTGATCTCGAAATGGCCGTCTTCGCAGATCGTCTTGAGCGAGGCGATGATGCGGCTGATCCGGCCGTCTTCGCCAAATGGCAGGAGCAGCCGCTCATAGGCGACCGGCCGTCCATAGATGTCGTCGACATGTGCGATCGTGTAGACCGGCAGGCCGCGCGCGATGCATTCGTGGTAGACTGGCATAATGATCGGTGCGAGGCGCGGGCCCAGATAATCGTCGAGAGCGCGGCCCTTTCCAGTGTGCCCGTAGGCATGCGCCATCCGCGTGCCCTCGCTCTGGATCGTCAATCGCGGCGGCTGCGGTTCGGCTTCGACCGCGTAGTGGACGAGGTCGAGCCTCTCATCCTCTAATCGTTCCGGCTCATATTCATCGACGCGGGGCGTCGATTGGTCACGGGCATAAAGCCTGAGCCAGGTGTTCAGCAGATCGCGCTGCCGGATCGATTTAATGATCGATGAATTGGCGCTCTCGAATTCCAAGGTCGAAAATCCGTCCCAGGACCAGATGGCCGGAGCATCGGCTTGACCGGGAAATATTCTATGAAGGCTTGGCTGCGCAGTAAAACACCGTTAATGGCGACTTTCCGAAGCGATAAATCGGGCGTGGCCGCAATTGGACTATTGGAGCAGGCGGAACCGGTACGGGTGCGTCCACAGTGCTCTGCTTTCCACCTTGCCTAACCCTTGTCGCATCGGCATATTCCGCCGCCGGAGGCGGCGGTCCGGGATGGTTTTCCGGGGTCGCGGAAAACCAACCGGATCAGGAAAAGATTGGCCGCGCTCGCAATCGCAGCGAGGCCGACGGGGGAAATTGTTTGGCCGACGAGTTCATTCTCGAGACCCACGGATTGACCAAGGAATTCGCGGGTTTCTTTGCCGTACGCGACGTCGCGTTGAAAGTGCGTCGCGGCAGCATCCATGCGTTGATCGGGCCCAACGGGGCCGGCAAGACGACATGCTTCAACCTGCTGACAAAATTCCTAAAGCCGTCTGCCGGCCGGATTGCATATAAGGGGCAGGACATCACCGCGATGCCGCCGGCCGATGTCGCGCGTCTCGGATTGGTGCGCTCGTTTCAGATCTCGGCGGTTTTCCCGCATCTGACGGCGCTGGAGAATGTTCGCGTCGCTTTGCAGCGCCAACACGGCAATTCCTTCGATTTCTGGCGCTCGAAAAGCGTGCTCGACCGCTACAACGCCCGCGCGCTGGAGTTGCTCGACGATGTCGGCCTGAGCGAGTTCGCCAACATTCCCGCCGTCGAGATGCCCTATGGCCGCAAGCGCGCCCTGGAGATTGCAACGACGATCGCGCTCGACCCGGAGATGATGTTGCTGGACGAGCCGATGGCCGGCATGGGCCATGAGGACATCGACAAGATTGCCGCCTTGATCAAGCGCATCTCCGCGAAATACACCATCCTGATGGTCGAACATAACCTCTCGGTGGTGGCGAATCTTTCCGACATCATCACCGTGTTGACGCGAGGGCAGGTGCTCGCGGAGGGCCATTATGCCGACCTCTCCAAGGACGAGCGCGTGAAGGAAGCCTATCTGGGAGCCGGTCATGCCTGAGCTGAAAATGGCTGAAGCTCCGGCCGCAAAGCCTGCGGCCGCGCCGGTGTTGGCTGTGAAGGACCTCCAGGCCTGGTATGGCGAGTCCCACATCCTGCACGGCATCAATTTTCAAGTGAATGCCGGTGAGGTGGTCACGCTGCTCGGGCGCAACGGCGCCGGCAAGACCACCACGCTGAAGTCGGTGATGGGAATCATCGGCAAGCGCTCCGGTTCGATCCGCTTCGAGAATCAGGAGATCATCCGCGCGTCCTCCGACAGGATCGCGCGGATGGGCATCGCTTTCTGTCCGGAGGAGCGCGGCATTTTCTCGAGCCTGGACGTTCGCGAAAACCTGCTGCTGCCGCCGACCGTGCGCCCCGGGGGCCTGTCGCTCGACCAGATCTTCGATCTATTTCCGAATTTAAAGGAGCGTCTCACCAGCCAGGGCACCAAGCTGTCCGGCGGCGAGCAGCAGATGCTCGCGATTGCGCGCATCCTGCGCACCGGCGCACGTTTCCTGATGCTGGACGAACCGACCGAGGGGCTCGCGCCGGTCATCATCCAGCAGATCGGCCATACTATCGCGCGGCTCAAATCGGAGGGCTTTACCATTCTGCTGGTCGAGCAGAATTTCCGTTTCGCGTCGACGGTCGCTGACCGGTATTACATTGTCGAGCACGGCAAGGTGATCGACGGTTTTGCCAATTCGGAGCTCTCCGCCAACATGGACAAGCTCCACACTTATCTCGGCGTCTGAATTGCCGACCTCAAGAAAAGCAAGAAGGACCACAATCATATGAAGAACAGGATTTCGGCGTTGCTGCTTGGCACCGCCCTGACGTTCGCTACGGCTGGCCTCGCGCTTGCGCAGGACAAGACTGTCAAGATCGGTGCGCTCTCCGACCAGTCCGGGCTTTATTCAGATCTCGGCGGGCCCGGCTCGACGCTCGCGGCGCAGATGGCGGTTGAGGACTCCGGGCTTCTCGCCAAGGGCTGGAAGATCGACGTCATTTCCGGGGATCACCAGAACAAGCCCGACATCGGCTCCACCATTGCGCGGCAGTGGTTCGACGTCGACAAGGTCGACATCATCGTCGACGTGCCGAATTCCGGCGTGGCGCTTGCCGTCAACAACGTCGTCAAGGAGAAGAACGGCGTCTACATCAACTCCGGCGCGGCGACCTCGGACCTGACCAACGCGCAGTGCACGCCGAACACGGTGCATTGGACCTACGACACTTACATGCTGGCGCATTCCACCGGACAGGCGCTGGTGAAATCCGGCGGTGACACCTGGTTCTTCCTCACCGCCGACTACGCCTTCGGCGCCGCGTTGGAGCGCGACACGACGGCCGTCATCACCGCCAATGGCGGCAAGGTGCTCGGCAGCGTCAAGCATCCGCTCAACACCTCGGACTTCTCGTCCTTCCTGCTGCAGGCGCAATCGTCCAAGGCCAAGATCATCGGCCTTGCCAATGCGGGCGGCGACACCACCAACTCGATCAAGCAGGCGGCTGAATTCGGCATCGTCTCCGGCGGCCAGAAGCTGGCGGCGCTGCTGTTGTTCCTCACCGACGTCAAGGCGCTCGGGCTCGATGTCGCGCAGGGCCTGAACTTCACCGAGACCTTCTATTGGGACATGAACGACCAGACCCGGACGTTCGCCAAGCGTTTCGGCGAGCGTTCGAAGAACCACGCCATGCCGTCCATGGTTCAGGCCGGCGTCTATGCGGGCCTGCGTCACTATTTCAAGGCGCTGGAAGCGCTTGGCGGCAATCCGCATGACGGCGTCAAGGTCGTGGAGAAGATGAAGTCGATCCCGACCGAGGACGATCTGTTTGGCAAGGGCGAAATCCAGCCGAACGGCCGCGCCATCCATCCGGCGTACCTGTTCGAGGTGAAGAAGCCTTCGGAATCCAAGGGGCCCTGGGATTTCTACAAGCTGGTCGCCACCGTTCCGGCCGACCAGGCGTTCACGCCGCTTTCCGAAAGCAAGTGCGCGCTGCTCAAGAAGTAACTATCATCGCCCGCCGGCGGTGAAGCCGGCGGGCTCCATTTGGGGGGAGGGGGGCGAAGGCCAACGCGATGCAGGCTCTCTACGCACAGCTACTTGTGGGACTGATCAACGGCTCGTTTTACGCGCTGCTCAGCCTGGGGCTTGCCGTGATCTTCGGCATGCTCAACATCATCAATTTCGCCCATGGCGCGCTCTACATGATGGGCGCCTTCTGCGCCTATTTCCTGCTCAACATCGCCGGCATCAACTATTGGTGGGCGCTGCTCATCGCGCCCATCGTGGTCGGCATCTTCGGCATGATCCTGGAGCGGACCATGCTGCAATGGCTGTCCGGGCTCGACCACGTCTATGGCCTGCTGCTGACCTTCGGCATCGCGCTGATCATCCAGGGCATCTTCCAGAACTATTTCGGCTCCTCCGGCCTGCCGTACCAGATTCCCGACGCGCTCCGCGGCGGCATCAATCTCGGCTTCATGTTCCTGCCGATCTATCGCGGCTGGGTGGTCGTGTTCTCGCTGGTGATATGCCTGGCCACCTGGTTCCTGATCGAGAAGACGCAGCTCGGCGCCTACTTGCGCGCTGCGACCGAAAATCCGACGCTGGTACGCGCGTTCGGCATCAACGTGCCGAGGATGATTACGCTCACCTACGGCCTCGGCGTCGGGCTTGCGGCGCTCGCGGGCGTGCTGTCGGCACCGATCAACCAGGTCCGGCCGCTGATGGGCGCCGACCTCATCATCGTCGTGTTCGCGGTGGTGGTGATCGGCGGTATGGGATCGATCATGGGATCGATCATCACCGGTTTTGCGCTCGGCGTGATCGAGGGACTGACCAAGTATTTCTACCCCGAGGCTTCCAACACCGTCGTGTTCGTTCTGATGGTGCTGGTCCTGCTTGTGAAGCCGACGGGACTGACTGGACGGGCGGCCTGATATGTCAGCACTTACCGACGATACCCTGCCGGTCACGCCGCGCGCGATGCGCGACGAGATGGTCGCCTTCGCCGTGATGGCGGTGCTGCTGGCCATCGTGCCGCTCACCGGCATCTATCCGTTCTTCGTGATGCAGGCGCTGTGCTTTGCGCTGCTCGCCTGCGCCTTCAACCTCTTGGTCGGCTATGGCGGCCTGCTGTCGTTCGGCCACGCGATGTTCCTGGGCACCGCCGGCTACGTCTCGGCGCATGCGCTGAAGGTGTGGGCGCTGCCGCCGGAGCTCGGCATCATCATCGGCACGGCCGCGGCCTGCGGGCTTGCCGTCATCACCGGCTACATCTCGATCCGCCGGCAGGGCATCTACTTCTCGATGATCACGCTGGCGCTGTCGCAGCTCCTCTACTTCATCTACCTGCAGGCGCCGTTTACCCATGGCGAAGACGGCATCCAGGGCATTCCGCAGGGCTTCCTGTTCGGCGTCTTCAACCTCGCCAAGCCGACAGTGCTCTATTACGTCGTGCTCGCCGGCTTCCTCGGCGGCTTCCTCCTGATCTACCGGACCATCAACTCGCCCTTCGGCGAGGTGCTGAAGTCGATCCGCGAGAACGAGCCGCGGGCGATTTCGCTCGGCTACAAGACCGACCAGTACAAGCTGCTCGCCTTCATCCTGTCTGGCACGCTGGCGGGCTTTGCCGGCTCGCTCAAGGTGTTCGTGGCCCAGAACGCCTCGCTGACCGACGTGCACTGGTCGATGTCCGGCGAGATCGTGCTGATGACGCTGGTTGGCGGCCTCGGCACCATCTTCGGTCCCGTGGTCGGCGCCTTCATCATCATCGCCATGCAGCAATATCTGGCCGGTTACGGCCAGTGGGTGACCGTGATCCAGGGCGTCATTTTCGTCGCCTGCGTGCTGACCTTCCGCCGCGGCATCATCGGCGAGGTCGCGCGTTTGCTCAGGCGGTCGCTGTAGGACCATCGGCCGGCCCGCTCGATTGGAGCCCAACGCCACACTGTTGCGTTGGGCCGTCGGGGGCATCGGAGCCACGAGCTACAAAGCGGTGGATGACCCGGTTCCGCCCGCGGAGCGCTGGCCGTCCCTGTACAAAATGTTCTATGACAGTTTTGTGACAGGTGATCCCGGAGCGTCCTCCGGAAGGATGGATTTTGAGCCTATGCTGCGCTGGTTTCGAAGCTTTTTGCCCAAGGAGGAGCGGTTTTTCGACCTGTTCGCCCGGCATGCCAAGACCGCGGTCCAGTGCGCGATGGCGCTGCAGGACATGCTGAAGGGTGGGGACGAGACGCCGGTCCACTGCCAGCGCGTCAACCAGTTCGAGAATGACGCCGACAACATCACCCGCGAGGTTCTGACTGCCGTCCGCCGCACCTTCATCACCCCGTTCGACCGCGGCGACATCAAGAACCTGATCACGGCCATGGACGATGCCGTCGACCAGATGCAGCAGACCGCCAAGGCGGTGGTGCTGTTCGAGGTGCGTGAGTTCGAGCCGCCGATGCGCGAAATGGGCACTCTGATCGTCGAATGCGCCGACCTGGTCGGGCGCGCGCTGCCGCTGTTGCAGTCGATCGGCAGCAACGTCGCGATGCTGACGCAGATCACGGAGGAACTGACCAAGCTCGAGGGCCGGGTCGACGATCTCCACGACATCGGGCTGAAGGAGCTCTATCTCAAGCACCGCGACGCCAACACGATGGATTTCATCGTCGGTGCCGAGATCTACGATCACCTCGAAAAAGTCGCCGACCGCTTCGATGACGTCGCCAACGAGATCAACTCGATCGTGATCGAACAGGTCTGAGCATGATCCCGAAAAGTGGGCACCGGTTTTCCCCGCGACAAACGCGCAGCGTTTGCGCGCAGATCATGCTCAAGAAAATAAAGTAGGGCGGTTTACGTGGACGCCACGCTTGGTCTTCCGATCCTGGTGATCCTGATCGCGGTCGCCCTGCTGTTCGATTTCCTGAACGGCCTGCACGATGCCGCGAATTCGATCGCGACCATCGTCTCGACGCGCGTGCTGCGGCCGCAGTATGCGGTGTTCTGGGCGGCGTTCTTCAACTTCATCGCCTTCATGGTGTTCGGCCTGCATGTCGCCAATACCATCGGCACCGGGATCATCGAGCCCGAGGTCGTCGATGTGACCGTGATCTTCGCCGCGCTGGTCGGCGCCATCGTCTGGAACGTGATCACCTGGGCGCTCGGCATTCCCTCGTCGAGCTCGCATGCCCTGATCGGCGGCCTGATTGGTGGCGGCATGGCGAAGGCGGGGATCTCGGCGGCGGTGTGGAGCGGCCTCTCCAAGACGCTGCTCGCAATCGTGCTGTCGCCGCTGGTCGGTTTCCTGCTGGCCTTGGTGCTGGTTGCGATCGTGTCCTGGCTCTCGGTGCGGTCGACGCCGTTCGCCGTCGACCGCGCCTTCCGCACCCTGCAATTCGTCTCCGCCTCGCTCTATTCGCTCGGCCATGGCGGCAACGACGCGCAGAAGACCATGGGCATCATCGGCGTGCTGCTGTATTCGCAGGGGCATCTCGGCGAGGAGTTTCACATTCCATTTTGGGTGGTGCTGGCCTGTCAGGCGGCGATGGCGATGGGCACCCTGATGGGCGGCTGGCGCATCGTCCGCACCATGGGCCTGCGCATCACGAAGCTGACGCCGATGCAGGGTTTCTGCGCGGAGACCGGCGGGGCGGCGACCCTGTTCATGGCGACCTTCCTCGGGGTTCCCGTTTCCACCACCCACACCATCACCGGCGCCATCGTCGGCGTCGGTGCGGCGCGCCGGATGTCGGCGGTGCGCTGGAATGTCGCAAGCTCGATCGTCTATGCCTGGGTCATCACCATCCCGGCCGCGGCGGCGGTTGCGGCCGTTACCTATTGGGTGGTGTTGGCGCTGCGCTGATCAGGTCACAAGCTTGAGGCCGACAATGCCGGCCACGATCAGCCCGATGCTCGACAGCCGAAGCGCGGTGGCCGGTTCGCCGAACAGGACGATGCCGAGCATCGCCGTTCCGACCGCGCCGATGCCGGTCCACACCGCATAGGCGGTTCCGATCGGCAGTGTCTTCAGCGCGAGCCCGAGCAGGACGATGCTGCCGACCATGCTCAAAAGCGTCAGCGCCGATGGAACGAGCCTTGTGAAACCTTCGGTATATTTGAGCCCGATCGCCCAACCGATCTCCATCAGACCGGCGATGAGCAAGATAGTCCAGGCCATGACGACCCTCCTTGATAAGGCAGGGTCGTCCCCGCGGCTATTATCGCGAACAGGAAGGTCGTCCTTCCTGTGCGCGAATATGGGGCTGGCTTTGGCGCTCCGCAATCACCATATAGGCTTGATTGACACTGGTTTCCCTGCCAAACGCTCCCGC
The DNA here is from genome assembly GCF_059512425.1 of Bradyrhizobium sp. Leo78. NCBI lineage: Bacteria > Pseudomonadati > Pseudomonadota > Alphaproteobacteria > Hyphomicrobiales > Nitrobacteraceae > Bradyrhizobium > Bradyrhizobium sp. Leo78. The sequence goes on along the minus strand of NZ_JCAMOT010000008.1, from coordinate 271,865 downwards.
CATGTCCGACCTTGCCCTGACAGCCGAATCGCCGTCTCGTTCCCCGCTTGCCGATGAAGTGGCGCGGCGGCGCACGTTTGCGATCATCTCGCACCCGGACGCCGGCAAGACCACGCTGACCGAAAAGCTCCTCTTGTTCGGCGGCGCCATCAATCTCGCCGGCCAGGTCAAGGCCAAGGGCGAACGGCGGAACACGCGTTCCGACTGGATGAAGATCGAGCGCGAGCGCGGCATCTCGGTGGTCACCTCGGTGATGACCTTCGAGTTCCAGGACCACGTGTTCAACCTCCTGGACACGCCGGGCCATGAGGACTTTTCGGAAGACACCTATCGGACGCTGACCGCAGTCGACTCCGCGGTGATGGTGATCGACGCCGCCAAAGGTATCGAAGCCCGCACGCGAAAACTGTTCGAAGTGTGCCGCCTGCGCGACATCCCGATCATCACCTTCATCAACAAGATGGACCGCGAGAGCCGCGACACTTTCGACCTCCTGGACGAGATCGAAAAGACGCTGGCGCTTGACACCACGCCGATGACCTGGCCGGTCGGCCGCGGCCGCGATTTCATGGGCACCTATGACGTTCGGAACGGCGGCGTGCGCCTGCTCGAGGGCGGCGGCGCCAAGACCGGGCAGGCCGAGCAGATCGACATCGCCGATCTCGCCAGCCGCAATCCCAACCTCGACGTCGCCGAGATCAAGGACGAGCTCGCGCTGGTGTCGGAAGCCTGCAAGCCGTTCGAGCTCGACGCGTTTCGCGAGGGCCATCTGACGCCGGTCTATTTCGGCAGCGCGCTGCGCAATTTCGGCGTCGGCGACCTCCTGGAAGGTCTCGGTCAGTTCGCGCCGGCGCCTCGCGCGCAGGATTCCGACCTGCGCAAGGTCGAGGCATCGGAGCCGCGCATGAGCGCCTTCGTGTTCAAGATCCAGGCCAACATGGATCCGAACCACCGCGACCGCATCGCGTTCGCGCGGCTCTGTTCGGGCAAGCTCAGCCGCGGCATGAAGGCCAAGCTGGTGCGCACCGGCAAGAACATGAGCCTGTCGAGCCCGCAATTCTTCTTCGCCCAGGATCGTTCGGTGGCTGACGAAGCTTTCGCCGGCGACGTCGTCGGCATTCCCAATCACGGCACGCTGCGGATCGGCGATACGCTCACCGAAGGCGAGGAATTGACCTTCGTCGGCGTGCCGAGCTTCGCGCCGGAAATCGTCCGCCGCGTGCGGCTGACGGACGCGATGAAGGCGAAGAAATTGAAGGAAGCCTTGCAGCAGATGTCCGAGGAGGGCGTCGTGCAGGTGTTCCGCCCGCGCGACGGCGCTCCGGCCCTGGTCGGCGTGGTCGGTCCGCTGCAGCTCGACGTGCTGAAGGCACGGCTGGATGCCGAATACTCGCTGCCCGTGGAATTCGAAGTGTCCGAATTCCAGCTCGCGCGCTGGATCTCCTCCGACGACCGCAAGAAGCTCGAAGCGTTCATCGCTTCCAACGGTTCTGGGATCGCCGACGATGTCGACGGCGATCCCGTGTTCATGGCCAGGAACGAATTCTATCTCGGCTACACCCAGGAGCGCGCCGAGGGTATCACCTTCTCCAACGTCAAGGACGTCAAGCGGAAGGGGTAGGGGCGGCGTCGCACCGGCCGTCGTCCCCCGCGAAGGCGGGGGACCGAGTACGCCGTGGCCTCTCCGTGAAGCACGATCGTCTCTGGAATACTGGATCGCCCGATCAAGTCGGGCGATGACAGCGGTACGGGCGGAACCGCCAGGCCGCGCACGCAAGGAAGTGAACGCGTGCGAGCTTGATGACGTCCCTCGCGCCCCTCATTTTCATCGAGGCGGCATCCAAAGGGCTTCTCTCATGCTGCGACGCGTCGTGATCTGCAACGCCCTCGTCGTCTTCGGAATTTCCGCGGGCCATGCCGCCGAGCGGCTTCGGCACCAGATCAACCCCGTGCCGTTCGCGCATACGCCCTGCAGCGTGCTCGAGGAAGGACCCTGCACGCCGTCCTATTGCGGCGTGTTTAGCACTTGGCCGTGCATCCCCGAGATGAACTACCCCTATGGCGAGAACCTGCAGCTCACGATCATGACGGTGCCGCCGCAGGATCAGGCGGCCAAATACAAGAAGCCTGATCACGATCTCGATACCATCGGCGATCTCTTCCAGGCGCTGCGCTCCTGTTGGACGCCGCCGCCGGCCGACGACGGGCGTGAGGGCATGCAGATGTCGGTCCGTTTCAGCTTCAAGCGATCCGGCGAGATGATCGGAGCGCCGCGCATGACGTTCGCCACCTCAGGCGTTCCCGCGGATACCCGCACCACCTACCTGAACGCGATCGACGCCTCGCTGAAAGGCTGCCTGCCGCTCAAATTCAGTAGCGGCCTCGGCGGCGCGCTCGCCGGCCGCCCGATCGCGATCCGCTATGTCGACAACCGCGAATTGGGCAAGCAGGCGGAGAAGCCGTAAGCCCCTGACCGTCGTCATTGCCGGGCTCGACCCGGCAATCCATCCCTCAAGAGAATCATTATTGTCCGCTGCGCGGAAGATGGATACGCGGGTCAAGCCCGCCTATGACGCGCGGAGGGTCGATGCCAAGGGCTCGCCCATTTTGGCGCATTGCACTCCATGCGGCTAAAATGATACGCGAGGCTCAATAACCGCACCACGCCGAGGGAGGGACATCGTGGGACTGCTGGTGATGATCCTGGGACTGATCCTGTTCTTCGCCGTCCACACGCTCACGACCCAGCGCGGCTTGCGCGCGCGCTGCATCGATGCAATGGGCGAGGGTGGCTACAAGATCGCCTATTCGGTGGTCTCCGCGGTCGGGCTCGCGCTGATCATCTGGGGATTTGCCCGTTATCGCGCGACCGGCTGGATCGACGTCTGGTATCCGCCGACATTCCTGAAGCACATCACGATCGCGCTGATGCTGCCGGCCGTGATCCTGGTGGTGGCCTCCTACATCCGCGGCCGCATCTACACGACGCTGAAACATCCGATGCTCGCCGGCATCAAATTATGGGCGGCGGCGCATCTGCTCGCCAATGGCGATCTCGGTTCGATCATCCTGTTCGGCTCGTTCCTGGCCTGGGCGGTGTTTGATCGCATCTCGCTGAAACATCGCACTGACGCCGGCGGCCCGCCGATCCCGGTCGGCGGCGCCGGCAATGATGCGATCGCGGTGGCGGTCGGCGTCATCGCCTATGTCGCACTGGCCTTCGCGTTCCATCCGGTCGTGATTGGCGTCCCCGTCGTTGGAGCTTAACTATGTCCGTACAATCAGCCATCAAGCGCAAGACCGCACCCGATATCCGCGCCCGCAAGAACGGCGAGCCGATCGTGATGCTGACGTCGTATCACGCGCATACCGCGGCGCTGGTCGACCGCTACTGCGACGTCATCCTGGTCGGCGATTCTCTCGGCAACGTCATGCATGGGCTCGAGACTACTGTGCCCGTCACGCTGGAGATGATGATCCTGCAGGGGCGCGCTGTGATGCGCGGCTCCGAGCGCGCGCTCGTCGTGGTGGACATGCCGTTCGGCTCCTATGAGGCGTCAAAGGAGCAGGCGTTTCATTCCGCGGTGCGGATCTTGAAGGAGACCGAGTGCGGCGCGGTGAAGCTCGAAGGCGGCGCCCGCATGGCCGAGACCGTGGCGTTCCTGACCGAGCGCGGCATTCCCGTGATGGGCCATATCGGGCTGACGCCGCAATCGATCAACACGCTCGGCTCGTTCCGCGCGCAGGGGCGCGACGAGAGGGGCTGGGCGCCGATCGAGAACGACGCCAAGGCGATCGCGGAAGCCGGCGCCTTCTCGGTCGTGATCGAGGCCGTGGCCGAGCCGCTCGCGCGCAAGATCACGCAAGAGATCGCCATTCCCACCATCGGCATCGGCGCAAGCGCCGCCTGCGACGGCCAGGTGCTGGTGCTCGAGGACATGCTCGGACTGTCGCCGCGCACCCCGAAATTCGTCCGCCGCTACGGCAATCTCGGGCCCTCGATCGAAGCGGCCATCGAAGGCTATGCCGCCGACGTCCGCACGCGCAAATTCCCCGGGCCCGAGCATGTCTACGACATGAAAAAGAGCTAGCCAGATGGACTGGTCAGGCCATTCGATTCCGGACATGCGGCTTGAAGCGCGTTTCGGCGACCGCGTCGTGCCGGTGTTTTGCGAGCGGCCGAACAGCATCTGGGCAATGATATCGGACGCCGCCGCAAGAAACCCTGACGGCGAGGCGCTGATCTGCGACGACAGGCGGATGAGCTGGCGCGAGGTCGTGCAGCAATCGGCGCAGGTCGCCGCCGGATTGCAGAAGCTCGGCCTGCGCGCCGGCGATCGTGTCGCGGTGCTGCTCGGCAATCGCATCGAATTCGTACTGACGCTGTTCGCCGCCGCGCATGCGGGGCTGGTGACCGTGCTGCTCTCGACGCGGCAGCAGAAGCCCGAGATCGCCTATGTCTTGAGTGACTGCGGCGCCAGGCTCCTGATCCACGAGGCGAGCCTTGCCGAGCGTGCGCCCGACGCGGCCTATGTCCCCGCGCTGGAGCATCGGATTTCGGTCAGCGATGACAGCACCTCGCAATTCGCGGCACTGCTGGACAATGCGCCATCCGAAGCGCCCGCAATGGTCGGCGAAGAGGATATCGCGATGATCCTCTACACATCAGGCACCACGGGACGGCCGAAAGGCGCGATGCTCGCGCATTGCAACGTCATCCATTCCTCGATGGTGTTCGTGTCCACCCTGAAACTCACAGCGGCGGATCGTTCGATCGCGGCCGTGCCGCTGGCGCATGTCACCGGCGCGGTCGCCAATATCACGACCATGGCTTGCTGCGGCGGCGCGCTGATCATCATGCCCGAGTTCAAGGCGGCGGAATATCTGAAGGTCGCCTCCCGCGAGCGCGTCACCTACACCGTGATGGTGCCGGCGATGTACAATCTCTGCCTGCTGCAGCCGGATTTCGACAGTTACGATCTCTCGAGCTGGCGCATCGGCGGCGCCCCGATGCCGGTTGCGACGATCGAGCGATTGGACGCGAAATTGCCCGGACTGAAGCTCGCGAACTGCTACGGCGCCACCGAGACCACATCGCCCTCGACCCTGATGCCGGGCGAATTGACGGCTGCGCATATCGACAGCGTCGGCCTGCCGTGCCCCGGCGCGGAGATCATCGTGATGGACGGCAATCACCGCGAGCTGCCGCGCGGCGAGATCGGCGAGATCTGGATCCGCAGCGGCTCGGTCATCAAGGGCTACTGGAACAATCCGCAGGCGACCACTGAGAGCTTCACCGCCGGCTTCTGGCACTCCGGCGATCTCGGCTCAATCGACGAGCGCGATTTTGTCCGCGTGCTCGATCGCGCCAAGGACATGATCAACCGCGGCGGCCTGAAGATCTATTCCGCCGAAGTCGAGTCGGTGCTGGCAGGCCATCCCGCAGTCGTGGAGAGCGCGATCATCGCCAAGCCCTGTCCGGTGCTGGGCGAGCGCGTCCATGCGGTGGTGGCGACCCGCGACGAGGTTGGCGCAGAAGTTTTGCGCGCCTGGTGCGCCGAGCGGTTGTCCGACTACAAGGTGCCGGAAACAATGGCGATCACGCGCGACCCGTTGCCGCGCAATGCCAACGGCAAGGTGATCAAGCGACAGTTACGCGAAGCGCTGGCGGGGCTATAGGGTGGGCAAAGCCAACGGGTCGCGCGAACGCGCGCCCCATGACAGGCTCCGCGTGCCCACCTCTTCTTGCATCGCTCTTGATGGTGGGCACGCTGCGCTTTGCCCACCCTACGCGACTGTAACAACGCCCACCGGTGTCGTCCCCGCGAAGGCGGGGACCCATAACCACAGGGAGGTGTTGTGGCGCGAGCGAGCAGTTGCAGCGGCGCACATCACAAGCGGCAGCGACGGCTATAGCTCAAGCCCGGGACGACGGCGTCATTGCGAGCGTCGCAACTGGGCTTCGATGGCCGGCTTATCTATGACCGACCAAACCTCGACGATCTTACCTTCCCGAAATTCGTAAATAACGTTCTCGGCGAACGAAACTCGTTTCCCGTCGATCTTGAGCCCGAGAAATTCTCCTTTCGGCGTGCAGTCGAAGAGCAGGCGGCTCGACACGTAAGGCGGCTCCGCGATCAAGAGCTGGATATTGAACGAGAGGTCCGGGATCTGCTGAAAGTCATTTTCGAGCATCTCGCGATAGCCTGACAATCCAATCTGTCGGCCATTGTGACGTACGTCATCGTGGACGAACCGTCCCAAATTCGTCCAGTCCTGCGCGTTCAAGCAGGTGATGTAGTCTCGATAGACTTTGGATAGATATTGCGGCGTCACGACAAACCTCCCTTAGCGCAGGTATCCGAGATCAATGGGTTCCATCGCCACCACGGTCACATCGCTGCCCTGCGAATGCGCTGTGGCTGTCAGGACAACCTTTACCCAGCCTGGCAGCCAAGGCATATTTCCCCAACGATTTTTAAGGGATTTCGCAAGGCGATGAACCAGGGAATCCAGCAGGTCGTTGGCGCCTATGTCAGACTGAAGAATGTGACGGCGCTGTTGGAGATGAAGGCTCACCGAAAGGAACTGCTCTCTCGGGCGCTTGACACGGATCAGTTCAGCCTCGCGCTATCACGTGATCTGTGCCGGCAGGATCTCGCCGCGATCGAAGACGGCGTCCAGGATATCTTGAAGGGTGGCACGCTGCGAGGTTACGTCGATCATATAAAGCCTCACACCATTGCTGGCTGGGCTCAGTGCGTCGACTATCCCGAAATCCCGCTTCGCGTGGAACTCTATTTTGACGGCAGACTGGTCGGTAGCATTCTGGCCGACCGCTATCGACAGGATCTCGAAAACGCCGATCTTGGAAGCGGCAACCACAGTTTCCAATTCAAACCCGATCAACACGCTTTCCTTGCGGCAGAACTGATCGAGGTTGCGGCGCCGGATGGCAAGCTCCTTCACGGGGGAACGTTGAAGCGGACAACTGCGGCGAGTGCAGACCCGCCGCTGCTCGCGCTCAATCCTTCGCCGTAACCGATCTGCCCGGCTTTAGAGCATGATCCGGAAAAGTGGGTACCGGTTTTCCCTCGCGACAAACGCGAAGCGTTTGCGCGGAGATCATGCTCAAACAAAAAGATAGAGCGGGATGATGATTCGAAGAAAAATCATCACGCTCTAGGCTCTCCGGGAGCAGGCAGCCTTCCACCGTTAACGCTTTGATCCGCCTCGCTTTGCCTTGCCACCGCCATATCATTAAGGTAACGCCGCCGCGATGTGGGGATCGGGCGCGCCTGCCGCCTGAGCGTTTTGCTTCGCCCTCCGGGGATGGGATAGCCTTAAGTGTCTGAATTATTTAGTGAAGTCGACGAGGAACTACGTCGCGAGCAGCTCAAGAAGCTGTGGGACAAGTATTCGCTTCTGATCATTGCGGTCGCGATTCTGATCGTCGCCGGCGTCGGCGGCTGGCGCGGCTACGAATACCTCCAGGCCCAGAAGGCGGCCGAGGCGGGGGCTGCATTCGACCGGGCTGTCGAGCTGTCCGAACAGAACAAGCGCGCCGAGGCGGAGGCCGCTTTCGCCGACCTGGCTGCGAAGGCGCCGGCCGGTTACCGGGTGCTGGCGCGACTGCGGCTGGCTGCCGAAATCGCAGCCCGCGACCCGCAGGCGGCCGCGAAGATGTATGACGAGATCGCGGCCGACCGCAGCGTCGGTGTGGCGGATCAGGACCTGGCGCGGATCCGGGCCGCGCAATTGCTGCTGGAAACCGCGACCTACCAGAACATGCTGCAGCGGCTCGAGCCCGCCACCGCGGCGAACTCGACCTTCCGTCACACCGCGCGCGAGTTGCTGGCGTTATCGGCCTATCGTGCCAATGACGCGGCCGCGGCGCGGCAGTGGCTCGACCTGATCGCCAACGATGCCGAGACGCCGCCGAGCCTGCGCTCGCGCGCCGAGGCGCTGCAGGCGCTCCTGCCGCCTGTCGCCAAGAGCTGATTGAGAGGCTAACGAGTTGAGTGAGGGATTGCCCATGCGCCGCTCGCAACGTCTGATCGCAGCCGCTGTCGCCATTGCGCTTTGCAGCGTGCTGGCCGGCTGCGGGGGCGGCGGCCTCTCCAATTTCGACCCATCGGACCTGCTCGATTTCCTCGACACCAAGAAGAAGCTGCCGGGTGAGCGCAAGCCGGTGTTTCCGGATGGCGTGCCGGGCCTTGAGCAGGGCGTGCCGAAGGAGCTCTACAAGGGCTCGCAGCAACAGCAGATCGATGAGCAGAACGCGCAGGCTGCCGCCGCCGCTGCTCCGCCGCCACAGCCTCCGCCGGAGCAGGCGAAGTCGAAGCGGTCGGCCAAGGGCAGGGCGGCTGCCGCGAGCACGGCGCCCGCAGCCGAGCCGGCCGCCGCTGATCCTAATGCCGCACCGTCCGAGGAGGGCGCGGCCGCCGCACTGCCGCCGGAGCCGAAGGCAAAGAGGATGGCGCGCAAGCGCACCACCGCGCCGCCGCCCGATCAGACGACGGCCCAACCGGCCGCTCAGCCGGAACCCGCACAGCCCACGCAGCAATCCTCCGCACCATTCCCGGCTCCAATGCCGAGCGGCAGTTTTACGCGCTAGTTCCTGCTAGACTCTATTGACCGACACGCGTTTCCGCGAACAGCGCTTTGATGATCCATGTCCTTTACGATCGCCATCATCGGCCGGCCCAATGTCGGAAAGTCGACGCTGTTCAACCGTCTGGTCGGGCAGAAGCTCGCGCTGGTCGATGACGAGCCCGGCGTAACGCGCGACCGCCGCGAGGGGCAGGCGCGGCTCGGCGATCTCGAATTCACCATCATCGATACCGCCGGTCTCGACGAGGGCGCCAAGGGCTCGCTGACTGCGCGCATGCAGGAGCAGACTGAAACCGCGATCGGCCTTGCTGACGCGCTGATGTTCGTGATCGACGCGCGGGTGGGGCTGACGCCGACCGACCGCGCCTTCGCCGATTTCGCCCGCCGCGCCAACAAGCCGGTGGTGCTTGTCGCCAACAAGGCCGAGGGCAAACATGGCGAGCTCGGCGCGATGGAATCCTACGCGCTGGGCCTGGGCGATCCGGTGCAGATTTCCGCCGAGCACGGCGAGGGCATGGGCGAGCTTTATGACGCGCTGAGCGTGCTGATGCCGGCGCCCGCTGAAGACGACGACCTCGAGGATGATGCGCCTGAAACCGAGGAGGACGTCGCCAAACGTCCGATCCGCGTCGCCATCGTCGGCCGCCCCAACGCCGGCAAGTCGACGCTGATCAATCATCTCCTTGGCGAGGAGCGGCTCTTGACCAGTCCGGAAGCCGGCACAACGCGGGACTCCATTGCGGTCGAGATCAACTGGCAGGGCCGCGACTTCCGCCTGTTCGATACCGCGGGCTTGCGGCGGCGGTCGCGGATCGAAGAGAAGCTTGAGAAGCTCTCAGTCGCCGACGCGTTGCGCGCAGTGCGCTTCGCCGAAGTCGTCGTGCTGATGATGGACGCGCAGAACAAGTTCGAGGAGCAGGACCTGCGCATCGCCGATCTGGTCGAGCGCGAGGGCCGCGCGATCGTGCTCGCGGTCAACAAATGGGACCTGGTCGAGCGTAAGCCGAACCTGATCTCGGGCCTCCGCGCCGACGCCGATCATTGGCTGCCGCAGGTGAAGGGCGTGCCCATCGTTGCGGTGTCCGGGCTGATGGGCGAGGGCGTCGATCGCCTGATGAAGGCGATCGAGGAGGCCTATGCCACCTGGAACAAGCGCGTTCCCACCGCCGCGCTCAACCGCTGGTTCGAGCAGGCGATCGCGGCCAATCCGCCGCCCGCGGTCTCCGGCCGCAGGTTGAAGCTGAACTACATCACCCAGAACAAGGCGCGGCCGCCGAGCTTCGTGCTGTTCTGCTCGCGCGCCGACGCCGTGCCGCAATCCTATTTGCGCTATCTCACCAACTCGCTGCGCGAGACCTTTGACCTGCCGGGCACGCCGGTGCGCATCACGCTGCGCGAAAAAGCCAATCCCTTCGCCCACAAGCGCAAGCGGCCGTCATGAGCGAAGAGGCGGCCGTCATCGATGCTCCGCCGAGGCGGAGCGGCGCCGCGATCTTCATCTTCGGCACCGTCCTGCTCGACATGCTGGCGCTCGGCGTTGTCATTCCGATCTTGCCGAAACTGATCGAGGGCTTCGTCGACAACGATACCGCGAGCGCCGCGCGCATCTTCGGCCTGTTCGGCACCGCCTGGGCGTTGATGCAATTACTCTTCTCGCCGATCCTCGGCGGATTGTCCGACAGGTTCGGGCGGCGTCCGGTGGTGCTATTGTCGAACTTCGGTCTTGCCGCCGACTATGTGCTGATGGCGCTGGCGCCATCGCTGGTCTGGCTGTTCATCGGCCGCCTGATTTCGGGCATCACCTCGGCAAGCATCTCGACCGCTTTTGCCTACATCACCGACGTCACCGCGCCGGAGCAGCGCGCCGCCATGTTCGGCAAGATCGGCGTCGCCTTCGGTGCCGGCTTCATCCTGGGGCCGGCGCTTGGCGGTCTGCTCGGCGGCTTCGATCCGCGATTGCCGTTCTGGGTTGCGGCGGGCTTGAGCTTTGCCAACGGACTCTATGGCCTCTTGATCCTGCCGGAGTCGCTGCCGCGAGAGCGTCGTTCGCCGTTCCGCTGGAAGAGCGCCAATCCGGTCGGCGCGCTGCATCTATTGGGCTCGGACCGCGTGCTCGCAGGGCTCTCGTTGGCGAATTTCTTCGCGCAGCTCGCCCATGTCGTGCTGCCCTCGACCTACGTGCTCTATGCGACCTATCGCTACGGCTGGGACACCGCCACTGTCGGCGCGACGCTCGCGCTGGTCGGCCTCTGCCAGATGATCGTGCAGGGCGCGGCGATCGGGCCGATCGTCAAGCGCTTCGGCGAGCGGCGGGCACTGTTGTTCGGCCTCGCCTGTGGCGCGATCGGCTTTCTGATTTTCGCGAGCGCGCCGACCGGAACGCTGTCCTGGTTCGGTATTCCCGTGATGGCGCTGTGGGGCGTTGCGGGCGCGGCAATCCAGGCGCTGATGACGCAGCTTGTTGCGCCCGACCAGCAGGGCCAGCTCCAGGGCGCCACCACCAGTGTGCAGAGCGTGTCCCAGCTCGTGGGACCGTTCCTGTTCACGCTGACATTCGCGCATTTCATCGGCACAAGCGCGCCGTTCAAATTGCCGGGCGCGCCGTTCTTCCTCGCAGCAGCATTGTTGCTGCTGGCGCTATTGGTTGCATCGCTGACGCTCGCGAGGAAAGCGCAGGCTTCGTAGGGTGGGCAAAGCCAACGGGTCGCGCGAACGCGCGCCCGATGACAGGCTCCGCGTGCCCACCATCGCGAGCACAGCAGGCGATGGTGGGCACGGCGCTTCGCGCCTTTGCCTACCCTACGCATCACGCCATTACTTCTTCACCAGCGGGCACTCGCTGGCTTCCAGCGGCTTGGCCGCGTCTTCCGGCGCGATGGTGGCGATCAGCTTGTAATAGTCCCAGGGATATTTGGACTCTTCCGGCTTCTTCACCTCGAACAGATAGGCCGGGATGATGCGGCGGCCGTCGATGCGCAGCGGGCCCTTGCCGAACAGCGGGTCATCGGTCGGCAGTTCCTTCATCTTGACGACGGTCTTGGCGCCGTCATGTGGGTTGCCGCCCATCGCTTCCAGCGCCTTCAGATAATGCAGGGTGGCCGCGTAATTGCCGGCGACCGTCATCGACGGCATCATGCCCTTCGGCGACACCTTGGCAAAGCGCTTCGACCATTCGCGGGTCTTGTCGTTCAGATCCCAGTAGAAGGATTCCGTAAACGTCAGGCCCTGCGCGGTCTTCAGGCCGAGCGAATGCACGTCGGTGATGAACAGCAGGAGTGCCGCAAGCTTCTGGCCGCCGGAGACGATGCCGAATTCCGACGCCTGCTTGATCGAGTTCGTGGTGTCACCGCCGGCATTCGCGAGCCCGACCACCTTCGCCTTCGAGGACTGCGCCTGCAGCAGGAAGGAGGAGAAGTCGGAGGTGTTGAGCGGATGCTTCACGCTGCCCAGCACCTTGCCACCATTGGCGAGAACGACCGCGGTGGTGTCGCGCTCCAGCGCATGGCCGAAGGCGTAGTCGGCGGTGAGGAAGAACCAGCTGTCGCCGCCGGCCTTGGTCAGCGCCTTGCCGGTGCCGTTGGCGAGCATGTAGGTGTCGTAGGTGTAGGAGATCGTGTTCGGCGTGCAGGCCTTGCCAGTGAGATCGGCGGTGGCCGCGCCCGAGTTGAGCAGCACCGCATTCTTCTCCTTGACGAGGTTGCTGACCGCGAGCGCGACGCCCGAGTTCGGCGTGTCGACGATGACGTCGACCTTCTCGTTGTCGATCCATTGCCGGGCGATGTTGACGCCGACATCAGGCTTGTTCTGGTGATCGCCGCTCAGCACCTCGATCTTCCAGCCCTTGTTACGCAGGCCGGAATCCTCGACCGCCATGTTAACCGCGGCGACCGAATTGGCGCCGCCGATGTCGGCGTAAAGGCTCGACATGTCGTTCAACACGCCGATCTTGACGGTTTTGTCTTGAGTTTTGTCTTGGGCGAAAGCCGGGGTCGCAAGACCCAATCCGGCGCAAGCGAATAGCGCGGCGTAGCGCCGCGCGCGCGTCGTTTTCATGTGTTCCCTCCTGTTAATGCCGGCGCAGCCCTCTTTTTTGGGGCCTTTGACCAGCGGCGCGGTCGGGGGTGACCCGATCCTCGGGTTCCCGATTATCCTGTCTCGCGCCTTCCGGCAATGCGCTTATCGTAGCGCATCGGAGGTCAGTTTGAATTTCTGGATGCGCTTGGCGTTGTCGACCTCGGCCGTATAGACGTTGCCCTTGGCGTCGACGGCCATGGCGTGGACCCAGTGGAATTGCCCGGCATTGCGGCCGCTGCGGCCGAAACTGCCGACGACCGTGCCATCGTCGCGCCTGATGATCCGGATCTCGTTGTTCTCGCCGTCGACGCTCAAGAGATAGGTTTGGTTCGGATCGGGCCAGAGCGCGATGTCCCATACCGCGCCGTTGCCGAGCGTGCTCTTTTCAAAGAACCACTCTTTGACGAAAGTGCCGTCCTTCTTGAATACCTGGATACGGTTGTTGATGCGGTCGCATACATAGACCAGCCCGTCACCCGCGAGCTTCACGCAATGCACGGGATTGCCGAATTGTTGGGCAACCGGCGCCTTGGGATCATAGGCGGCCTGCTTGTCGTCATCCGGCTTGTTGCCATAGGCGCCCCAGTGCCGCTTGTAGGCGCCGCTCGTGGCGTCGAACACGATCACGCGGCGGTTGCCGTAACCATCGGCGACGTAGATCTCGTTGGCCGCCTTGTCGATCGCGGTCTCCGCGGGCTTGCCGAGCTGGGTGGTGTCGTTAGAGCCTTTGCTCGGCGCGATCTTGCCGATCTGGGAGACGAACTTGCCGTCGAGCGTGAATTTCAGGATCGCGTTGTCATTGTCGGCATTGCCGCCGACCCAGACGAAGCCGCGCTCGTCGACCTCGATGCCGTGCTCGCGGCCGACCCATTCATAGCCTTCGCCGGGCCCGCCCCAGGCGCGCAACAGATTGCCGTCGGCGTCGAACTCGAGCACCGGCGGTGCGGGGACGCAGCATTTCGAACGCGGCGGATTGAGCGTTGCGCCTTTCTCGTCATCGGTCAGCGAGCGCGGGCGATGGATCACCCAGATATGGCCCTGCCAGTCGACGGTGATGCCGCCGACCTGTCCGAGGATCCAATTGTTCGGCAACGGCTTCGGCCAGGCTGCATCGACCGCGAAGGTCGGAATGTCGCCGGCATGCGACGGCGCCGACAGGCAGAAGCAGGCGATGCAGCTTAAGATGAATCCGAAAAGGGTGCGCGCGCGATTGAGCCTCGCCGTCATGGTTGCCTCCCGAGATTTTTCTTGGCGGTTTGCCCGCTCAGGTAGCAGTCAATCGCGCCGAGGGAGTTGAGTCAATCGCCCGTCATTGCGAGCGGAGCGAAGCAATCCATAGCGCCACAAGTGGAGGCGCGGATTGCTTCGTCGCTGCGCTCCTCGCAATGATCGAGAAAATCACGCCGGCGGATGGAAGCTCATCAGCTTGCGCGAGGGATAATCGTAGAACTTGCCGGTCTCCGTCCACTCCGGCGAACACATCGGCACGATGAACTCCGCCGCCTGCTCAGGCGTATCGAGATCCATCGGGTCTTCGCCCGGAAACACGGCGGCGCGCATGCGGGTGCGGATCGGGCCCGGGCTGAACAGGTTGATGCGCAGCCTCAAGGTCGCGGTCTCGTGGGCCCAGACGCGCACCAGCGTTTCCAGCGCGGCCTTCGACGCCGCATAGGGGCCGAGATAGGCGAGTGCCTTGTTGGCTGCACCCGAGGTGATGAACACCGCGCGTCCGGCGTCCGACACTTTCAGGAGTGGCTCCATGCAGCGGATGAGCTGGAAGTTCGCGGTGACGTTGACCGCCATCACGTCGTTCCACGATTTCAGATCGATGTGGCCGAGCGGCGAGGAAGGGCCGGCGACGCCGGCATTGCCGACGAGGATGTCGAGCTTGCCGTGGCGCTCATGCAGCGCTGCGCCCAAGCGGGCGATGCCGTCGGAATCGGTGAGGCTGAGCGGCACCAGCGTGGCGCTGCCGCCGCTTTGCCGGATCTCGTCGTCGAGCTCCTCGAGCCCTCCTTGCGTCCGCGCCACCGCCACGATATGCGCGCCGGCTTTGGCCAGCGCGAGCGCGGTGGCATAGCCGATGCCGCGCGAGGCGCCGGTGACGAGGGCGATGCGGGAGGCGAGGGGTTTTGTCATGGTTGTCCAAGTGTTCGTCATGGCCGGGCTTGTCCCGGGCATCCACGTGTTCTTGGCGCGGTATTACAGACGTGGATGGCCGGGACAAGCCCGGCCATGGCGGTGCAGGAGCGATAGTCTCTCTCAGCTCGCCTCCGCCAGCAGCGACAATTGCCGCGGCTGCGGCTCGGTTTCGCTGTGGTCGGTGAGGTGGGTGGGGTAAGCGCCCGTGAAGCAGTGGTCGGCGAATTTCGGGTTGGCGGGATCGCGGCCGTCGGGATAGCCCATGGCGCGATACATGCCGTCGATCGACAGGAAGGCCAGCGAGTCCGCGCCGATGATGTCGCGCATTTCCTCCAGCGTATGCGTCGCCGCCAAGAGGCCGCCGCGGTCGGGCAGGTCGATGCCGTAATAGTCGGGATAGAGGATCGGCGGCGAAGCGAGGCGGAAGTGCACTTCGAGGGCGCCGGCGTCGCGCATCATGCGCACGATCTTCTTCGAGGTGGTGCCGCGCACCAGCGAGTCGTCGATCAGGAGGATGCGCTTGCCCTCAATCGCGGCGCGGTTGGCCGAATGCTTCATGCGCACGCCGAGCTCGCGCACGCTCTGGGTCGGCTGGATGAAGGTGCGGCCGACATAGTGGTTGCGGATGATGCCAAGCTCGAACGGCACGCCGGAATACTGACTGTAGCCGACCGCGGCGGGCACGCCGGAATCCGGCACCGGCACGACGACGTCGATATCCGGATGGTTCTCGCGCGCAAGCTGCGCGCCGAATGCCTTGCGGACCTCATAGACCGAACGGCCGCCGACGATGGAGTCGGGCCGCGAGAAATAGATGTATTCGAAGATGCAGGGCCGCGGCGGCTTCGGCGGGAACGGCTTGTGCGTGTGCGCGCCTTCCTCATCGAACACGATGATCTCGCCGGGCTCGATGTCGCGGACATATTTCGCGCCGATCATGTCGAGCGCACAGGTCTCCGAGGTCAGGATCGGCCGGCCGTCGAGGTCGCCGAGCACGAGCGGCCGGATGCCGAGCGGATCGCGCGCGCCGACCAGCTTCTTGTTGGTCAGCGCGACCAGCGAATAGGCGCCCTCGATCGCGCGCAGCGCCTCGATGAAGCGATCGACAAAATGGCTGCGTTTGGACTGCGCCACCAGGTGCAGGATCACCTCGGTGTCGGTGGTCGACTGCATCATCGCGCCGTTCTTGACGAGCTCGCGGCGCAGCGACAGCCCGTTGGTGAGGTTGCCGTTATGGCCGACCGCAAAGCCGCCGGCGTTGAGCTCGGCGAACAGCGGCTGCACGTTGCGCAGGATGGTGGCGCCGGTGGTGGAATAGCGGACATGGCCGACTGCGGTCGAGCCGGGCAGGCGTTCGATCACTTCGCGGCGGGAGAAGGTGTCGCCGACCAGGCCGAGCCGTCGCTCAGAGTGGAAGCGGCTGCCGTCGAAGGTGACGATGCCGCAAGCTTCCTGGCCGCGATGCTGGAGGGCGTGCAATCCGAGCGCCGTGATGGTGGCGGCTTCGGGGTGACCGAAAATGCCGAACACGCCGCACTCTTCGCGTAGCGTGTCGCCTTCCAGATCATCCTGCAATTCGATGGACCCGGAGTACGGGTCAAGCTGCTCGGCGTGATCGGAAGGGGATTGCATCGCGTTCATCGCCTTTCTTTGTAGCCTGTGCGGGATTTAGCGCAACAAGCCTAAGCCAAGGTTTAACGGCCCGCAGGTTTTTCGATCAGCTTTTTAAGGCTGTCGCGGGCAGGTTTACTATAGCCATCGCCCGACGCCGGCGCGGTGGGTTCGGCGTCAGTCTGATCGTCTTCCGGTTTGTTTTTCTTGAACCGCTTTAAGATGGTGTTCTCGGGGTCATCAGGCAAGAGCGACATCAGCCAATCCCCGGTTCCTTGCAGCACCACGCGGGATTTTGCGCCCGTCACCCAGTCCGGCCGCTGCTTGTCAGGAACCAGCCAGCTGAAGAACAGGAAGGCGACGACCACGATCAGGAGCCCGCGCGCCAGCCCGAACAGGAAGCCGAGCGTGCGGTCGAGCGCGCCGATGCGTGAATCCAGGATCATGTCGGAAATCCGCACCGTGATGATGGACACCACAATCAGGGTACCGATGAACGTGCCGGCGACCACGACGACGGCGGCGACCGTGTCGTTGTTGAAGTAAGTTTTGGCGGTCGGCAAAAGCTTCGAGAAAGCATAGAGCGTGACCAGCGCCGCCGCGCCCCAGGCCGCGATCGACAGGATCTCGCGCATGAAGCCGCGCACCATCGCAAGCAGGCCCGAGATCAGCATCACCGCGAGCAGGACGAGATCGAGGATCGTTATCGGCATCGGGTGGTCAGGTCCGCTCGTTCTTCTTACGGGTCGTGCAGGGCTCGGCCGCCGCGAATCGGCGTTTCGGTTCCGTGCTAGCTGAGGGGCTTATAGCGTCTCCGGCAAGGCCGGAAAGCGCCTGTCCCACGCGGCGGGATGTATAGCGGCGAGGGCCGTCAAGGTCACCCCGCTTTAGCCCTTCTCACGACGGAATCGGGCCGGTGTGGCATTTTTCTCAACGGGTTCAGCGTCCCGCTGAGCCTGGTGGTTGCCCCTCGGCGTGCCGCGGGCGGCGATCTCGGCGACCAGCGTGGTCAATCCGCCGACCGAGTTCAGGGTAAGGCCGGCATCGCCGCCGTCGCCGCGGGCCGATTCGGGCAGCACGGCCCGGCCAAACCCGAGTTTTGCTGCTTCCTTCAGCCTGGCTGAGGTCTGCGCCACCGGCCGGACCGCGCCGGACAGCGAAATCTCGCCGAAATAAACTGCATCCGTCGGCAGGGGAGCGTTGACGAGAGAGGATACCAGCGCTGCGGCGGCGGCAAGATCGGCGGCCGGTTCCTGGATGCGCAGGCCGCCTGCGACGTTCAGGTAGACGTCATGGCCGGAGAGTTTCACGCCGCAATGGGCCTCCAGCACTGCCAGTACCATCGACAGCCGGCTCGGGTCCCAGCCGACCACTGCGCGCCGCGGCGTGCCGAGCGTGGTCGGCGCCACCAACGCCTGCAGTTCCACCAGCACCGGGCGGGTGCCCTCGATCCCGGCAAACACGGCGGTGCCGGGGCTGCCGAGATCGCGCTCGGAAAGGAACAATTCGGAGGGGTTCGAGACCTCACGGAGGCCGAGCCCGGTCATCTCGAACACCCCGATCTCGTCGGTCGGGCCGAAGCGGTTCTTGACCGCGCGGAGGATGCGGAACTGCTGCGAGCCTTCGCCCTCGAACGACAGCACCGCGTCGACCATGTGCTCGACCACGCGGGGGCCCGCGATCTGGCCATCCTTGGTGACGTGCCCGACCAGGATGATGGCGGCGCCGGTCTTCTTGGCGAAACGAATCAGCGCCTGCGCCGAGGCGCGGACCTGGGTCACCGTGCCGGGGGCGGATTCGACGGTGTCGGTCCACATGGTCTGGATCGAATCGATCACGATCAGGCGCGGCACGGTGCCTTCTGACAGCGTCGAGACGATATCCTCCACGGACGTCTCGGAGGCGAGCTGCACCGGCGCATTCGCAAGCCCGAGCCGCTCGGCGCGCAGCCGCACCTGCGCCACCGCCTCTTCGCCCGAGATGTAGACCGCGCGGTGCCCGGCGCGCGCCATCATGCTGGTCGCCTGTGTCAGCAGCGTCGACTTGCCGATGCCGGGATCACCGCCGACCAGCAGCACCGACCCGCGCACGAAGCCGCCGCCGGTGACGCGGTCGAGCTCAGTCATGCCGGAGGAGAGGCGAGGAGCGTCGTTGCTCTTGCCGGAAAGCGACTCCAGCGCAAACGTCCGCCCCTTGCGCTTGGAGCGGATCGACACCGGCACATTGCCGGTCGAGTCCTCCTCCGCCAGCGTATTCCACTCGCCGCAGGCGTCGCACTTCCCCTGCCAGCGATTATACGCCGCGCCGCAATTCTGGCAGACAAAGGAGAGGGTGGATTTGGCCATCTGAATGCTTGAGTCGCTGCTTCGCGTACCGTGCATAGCACGGTTACGCCTGACGGCACGAACCCTCAATCATTGGCCGCTTTGGCGCGATATTGCTTGCGGCGGCTTTGGCAGGCGGCAATTCTAGTGAGTTGCCGCCGACCACAACAGCGACGCGCCGGCCACAAGCATGATGCCGTCCATCACGAGGCGGAAGACGTCAGGTTCAAGCCGCAGCACGAAGCGCTTTGCAATGAAGGCGCCGGCCATCAGCGATGAGCCGGCGATCAAGCCTTTGAGGGCGACGTCAGGCGTCAGCGCACCGAAATGTCTGAACGTCACTGACTTGCTCACATAGAGACCGAGCGAGCTTGCGGCCTCTGTGGCAAGGAAGGCGCCCTTGGTGAGGCCATAGAACAGGAACAGCGGCACGCTCAAAGGTCCGGTGGAGACGACGATGCCCGTGAGATAGCCGATGATGGCGCCGCCTACAGCGAGATGCCACAACTGCGCTTTCAGTTGATGCCGCGCCAGCCAGTGCCGTAGTGGTGCCATCGCGATCAGGAACAGGCCGATCGCGATATCGACGGCGCGAGAGGGCAGCGCCAAGAGCGTACGCGCGCCGAGCGCCGCGGCCGGAATGCCGGTGATGGAGTAGGCGGCACAAGCGCGCCAATCGACCTCGCGCCACCAGGCCAGGATGCGCGAAAGATTCGCCATCACCGCGGCGACCGCCATGATCGGCACCGCCTGCTTCGGCCCGAACTGATAGATCAGCACCGGCATCAGCATGATCGACGATCCCGTGCCGACGATGCCCGAAAGGGTTCCGGCAATCAGGCCGACGATGAGGACGAAGAGGTAGCCCACGAGATGGTGTCCGCGACTTGTTAGGGGGAGACAGAGTAGCGCCTTTCGGGAGGTTGCGTCCTAAAGACTCCGACGTCATTCCGGGGCGCGCCCCTTCGCGCGAACCCGGAATCCATCAAGCTGCGGGCGCAGGTGGAGCAATGGATTCCGGGCTCGCCGCTTCGCGACGCCCGGGAATGACGGCGGAGAAAAATTCGCCAGCAATTCCAATGTGATTTGCCCTGTCCACTCCTCACGCGAAAAATAAACCGCTTAACCCGTCGGGCAAATCAGTGATTTAACTCCGCGCGTCTCACCCAAATGAGGGGCGGGTCGCGATCGTCACGAACGTTGCGGTGAGATGCGGTGGACGAGGATGTCACGACTGACGAGCGTGGCATTCACGGACGGCGAAGTCGTGTGGTCCTGGCGCCCCGACGCTGGCGCTAAGCTCGCGAGCAGCAAGAGCTGCCGCGGACGACGGTGGCAAGAAAGCCCGGTCACCGAGGAGAGCACGAAGGAAACCGTAACACCATCGCGCAGGGAAAGCCGGAATGCTTCGGTTGAACCTGTGGTCCTACCCCCGTGCTTTTTGCTGCACGGGACCCACGGGTGCAACCAGCACCCGGCTTTCCCTGCGCCCTCTGATATTGAGGAGGGTGAAAAGTAAAGCAAAGCTCGGACGCAAGGCGCCGCGAGAATGCGAACTCGTATCCCTCAGACTAGTCATGCCCGCGAAGGCGGCCATCGTAGGATGGGTCGAGCGGAGCGAAACCCATCATTCGTGCGGCTTGCTCCATCGCGATGGGTTTCGCTGCGCTCTACCCATCCTACGGCACGATCACCGCAGCACGATCCACGCCGGAGCGTGGTCGCTCGCGCCTTGGTCGCCTCTGACGTCGCGGTCGACGCCGGCCTTCGTCAGGCGCGGCACGAGCACAGGACTGAGCAACAGATGATCGAGTCTCAGCCCCGCATCACGCGGCCAGCGATTGCGCTTGTAGTCCCAGAAGGTGAACATCGGATTTGCCGGATGCAGCGTGCGGATCGCGTCGCACCAGCCCTGATCGACCAGCGCCTTGAACGCGGCGCGGCTCTTCGGCTGGATCAATGCATCCTTGTCCCAGGAGCGCGTCGGATAGATGTCGAGCTCGGTCGGCGCGACGTTGTAGTCGCCGGCGAGCACGACCGGGACATCCTCTTTGAGAAGCTTCGCGGCATGCGCGCGCAATCGCCTGAACCAGGCAAGCTTGTAGTCGAATTTCGGCCCGGGCTGCGGGTTGCCGTTCGGCAGATAGAGGCTGGTGACGATGATGCCCTTGACCGCGGCCTCGATATAGCGCGCCTCATGATCGGTGCGATCGCCGGGCAGGGCGGTGCGGATCAACACCGGCTCGGCTTTTCGCGCGAGGATCGCAACGCCGTTCCAGGTCTTCTGCCCGTGCCACACCGCGCCATAGCCGGCCTTTTCGATTGCGGCAGTCGGAAACTCGCTATCGGTCGCCTTCAATTCCTGCAGGCTGACGACATCGGGTTTTGCCGCGCGCAGCCAGTGCAAGAGGTTCGGCAGGCGGCGGTTGATGTTATTGATGTTGAAGGTCGCGATCTTCATGCGTCGAGACGACCGCGATCCATCCCGACCCGATCAGGTCGGCGCGTTGCCGGAGTCGGCGAGCGGGGGCGGCGGCTCCTCCGCGGGATTGCCGCCCTTGTAGATGCGCGCATAACGCGGTCCGAGGCTGGTCAGCACCTCATAGCCGATGGTGCCGAAATGATGCGCTGTTTCGTCGACCGTGATGCCTTCGCCGATCAGCGTGACCATGTGGCCGCGCCGCACGGCATTCTTGTCGAGTTCGGTGATGTCGACGGCGATCAGGTCCATCGAGATGCGGCCGGCGATCGGACAGCGCTTGCCGGCGACCACAACGTCGGCGCCGCGGGTGCCGTCGTTCGAGCTCGCGGCGCGGAAATAGCCGTCGGCATAGCCGACCGAGATGACCGCCAGTCGCGTCGGCCGCCGCGCGGTCCAGGTGCCGCCATAGCCGACGGTCTCGCCGCGATCGATGTGGCGGATCTGCACGATGCGGGCCTTGAGATCGACCACCGGCCGCATCGGGTTGTCGGCCTCGGGCGTCGGGTTGACGCCGTAGAGCGCCGCTCCCGGCCGCACCAGATCGAACTGGAATTGGGGGCTGAGGAAAATGCCGGAGGAATTCGCAAGCGACGCCGGCACGCCGGTGAACAGGCTCGCGATCTCGCGGAAGGCCGCAAGCTGCCTCGCATTGATCGGGTTGTTGAGCTGCTCGGCGGCGACGAGGTGGCTCATCACCAGCGTGATGCCGTGATCGCCGGCATTGATGCGCGGGATGATGCCCTGCGCCTCGTTGATTGTGAACCCGAGCCGGTTCATGCCGGTGTCGATGTGAATAGCGGCGCCGCCCGACCAGCCGGAGCGACGGCAGAACACGTCCCATTCGGCGAGTTCGTTGAGATCGCCAATCACGGGCTGGCAGTCGAACTTGGCGTAGCTGTCGCCGGTGTTCTGGAAGAAGCCGCCGAGCGCATAGATGGTGGCGGACGGCACCGCCTCGCGCACGGCGCGCGCCTCTTCGATATTGGCGACGAAGAACGTCTTGCAGCCGGCGCCAGCCAATGCCCGCGAAACCTGCGCAGCGCCGCAGCCATAGCCGTCAGCCTTCACGACGGCGCCGCATTCGGCTGGAACCGCTGCTTTCTCGAGCCTGCGCCAGTTGGCGATGATGGCGTCGAGATCGACGGTCAGGACGCCGGTGGCGGTCGGAGGCACCGCGAGCTGGCTTGCGTCGGACGCAAGTTGCGCGCCCTGCGGGATCGATTTCGGATCGGAAGCGACGTTCATGGCGCCGTTTTACGCGGGCGGCAGCAATGGTTCAACCGCGCATCAATAAGAAGGCCGGTCCGGCACATGACCGTCATGGGCGAGGTCGCCGAACCGCGTCACGCTGGCTTCGAAGTGCAGCTCGACCGTGCCGGTCGGGCCGTGGCGCTGCTTGCCGATGATGACTTCGGCCTTGCCATGCGCGAGGCCCATGTCGGTCTGCCACTTCTCGTGTTCCGGTGTGCCTGGGCGAGGCTCTTTCATGGCGAGGTAATATTCCTCGCGGTAGACGAACATCACCACGTCGGCGTCCTGCTCGATCGAACCGGATTCACGCAAGTCGGCGAGTTGCGGACGCTTGTCGTCGCGGTTCTCCACCTGGCGCGACAGCTGCGACAGCGCGATGATGGGAACATTCAATTCCTTGGCCAGCGCCTTCAGGTTGGTCGTGATCTCCGTGATTTCCTGGACGCGGTTGTCGTTGCCGCGCTTGCCCGATCCCGACAGCAGCTGGATGTAGTCGATGACGATGAGGTCGAGGCCCTTCTGCCGCTTCAGCCGCCGCGCCCGGGCGGTGAGCTGAGAGATCGACAGGCCGCCGGTTTCGTCGACATAGAAGGGCAGGGACTGCAGCTCGATCGAGCATTCGCGGATCTTCTCGAAATCCATCTCGGTGATACCGCCGCGGCGGATGTGGCTCGATGGGATTCCGGTGCGCTCGGCGAGAATACGGGTGGCGAGCTGCTCGCCCGACATTTCGCAGGAGAAGAAGCCGACCGCGCCGCCGTGGATTGCCTTGATGCTGCCGTCGGCCTGCACCTCGCCCTCATAGGCCCTGGCGATGTTGTAGGCGATGTTGGTCGCGAGCGAGGTCTTGCCCATGCCGGGGCGGCCGGCGAGGATGATGAGGTCCGACGGCTGCAGGCCGCCCATCCTGGTGTCGAGGTCGCGCAGGCCGGTGGAGATGCCGGACAGCTTGCCGTCGCGCTGGAACGCTTTCGCGGCCATGTCGACCGCAATCGTCAGCGCCTGGGCGAAGCGTTGGAAACCGCCGTCATAGCGGCCGGTCTCGGCGAGCTCGTAGAGCTGGCGCTCGGCGTCCTCGATCTGGGCGCGTGGGGCGAAATCGACCGGCGCGTCGAATGCGACGTTGACCATGTCTTCGCCGATCCGGATCAGGTCGCGCCGCAGCGACAGGTCGTAGACGGTCCGGCCATAGTCCTGGGCGTTGATGATCGTGGTCGCCTCCGCGGCGAGGCGGGCGAGGTATTGGGCAACCGTCATGCCGCCGATGTCCGTATCCGCCGGCAGGAAGGTCTTCAGCGTCACCGGGGTAGCGACCTTGCCCATCCGGATCAGGCTACCGGCGGTCTCATAGATCGTCTGATGGAGCGGCTCGAAGAAGTGCTTCGGCTCGAGGAAATCCGAGACGCGGTAGAAGGCGTCGTTGTTGACCAGGATAGCGCCCAACAGCCCCTGTTCCGCTTCGATATTGTGCGGTGCGCTGCGATAGGCCGGTGCTCCCGGCTCGGGCGCGAGCTTCAGGACCTTCGAATCAGTTGCCATGGACGGAATTATTCTTCGAATTTCGCCGTTATTGGGATTCCCCGAGCAGGGGCGGCGATAAAGCGCCACCGCTGTCCGAAGCGGAAGTGCCCATGCGCCTTATTCACGATTCACACAAGCGAAGTGTGAATCACGTAGCAGCGGTGCACGATGCTTGACGGATTTCGGGAGCGGGGCGGCGAGTCGTGGGGAATGTTTTTGGGCAGGCTGAACCTAATTCCGCCTGGACGAACCAACATCCAAGGGAACGGCGCGTGACCGGCCTGCTATCTCAGGTGAGGATGAGATAGGCGAACGCAACCAAAGCGGCGACGATGCCCGCAGCGATCAGGGCGTAGTCGGTTTTCAGGTCGCGCGGCGGATCGAACAAGGATCTGTACGTCTCGTGGGACATGGCGGTGGTCTAGCCCAAACCGTCCGTCCACCTTTGTGAACCAGTTCACATGGGAATGATTTTTGTTGCGGCAGGGTAGGCGGGAACGGACCGAAGGGTTTCGGGTTAGTTAAAGCGATGAGCCAGCGATTTCATATCCGGCAATCGGAACAGGGCGACCGGCGGTGGCTGTCGATGCTGATCGACGCCATGGAGCAGGTATCGCGCCCGGAAATCCGCAATGTTCCCTGCGACAAGCAGGTGCTCGCCGCCGTCGAAGCGCAGCTCGCGCGCCCGGCCGTGGCCTATCCCTGTTACGGCTCGTCCTTCAGCTTCCGCAACTGAGCCTATTCGCCCGCCAATTGCAGCCGCGGCCGCGCACGCTGCTCGATGCCGCGGAGCTTGGCCTCTTCCTGGCCGATATAGTCGCGGGTGATCGGCACGACCCCCTGCCGCTTGGTGAGCTGGAGCTGGAAGTTCATCATGTTCTGCTTGCGGAACGACATTTCCGAAGCCGCCAGATAGAACTCCCACATCCGCGCAAAGCGCTCATCGTAGAGGCGGACGGCCTCTTCGCGCCGCGCCATGAAGCGCTCACGCCATGCCTTCAAGGTCTCGGCATAGTGCAGGCGGAGGATCTCCATGTCGCAGACCAGAAGCCCGGCCTTCTCGATCGCGGGCATCACTTCGGAAAGTGCCGGGATGTAGCCGCCGGGGAAGATGTATTTCTCGATCCAGGGGCTGGTGACGTCAGGCCCCGTGGAACGGCCGATCGAGTGCAGCACCATCACGCCGTCGTCGGTCAGCAACTCGGCGCAGCGGCGGAAAAAGGTCTCGTAGAAGTCGACGCCGACATGTTCGAACATGCCAACCGAGATGATGCGGTCGAAGGGGCCGGGGATGTCGCGATAGTCCTCGAGCAGGAAGCGCGCCGATTGCGAGAGGTTCTTCTCCGACGCCCGGGTGTTCGAAACCTGGAGCTGCTCGGTGGAGAGCGTGACGCCGGTGACGTCGGCACCAGTCATCTCGGCGAGGTAGAGGCCAAGCCCACCCCAGCCGGAACCGATATCGAGCACGCGCTGGCCCGGCCGCACCAGGAGCTTGGCGGCGAGATGGCGCTTCTTGGCGAGCTGGGCGTCGTCCAGCGTCGCATCCGGCGTCTCGAAATAGGCGCAGCTATATTGCTTGTCGGCGTCGAGGAAGAGGGAATAAAGCCGGCCATCGAGGTCATAGTGGTGAGCGACATTGCGCCTCGACCGTCCCCGCGGATTGAATTGCCAGATGTGCCTGCCGAGATAGCGCAGGAGCCATTGCGGCTTGGCCCAGCGCGGTAGCATGTCCGGCTGATCCATCAGGATCGCAAGCGCATCCACGATCGAGCCATTCTCGACGACGAACGTGCCGTCCATGTAGGACTCACCGAGACTGAGCTCGGGATCGAGCAACACCCACCGCTCCGCGGCTTCCGTCCGGAACCGCACCGAGACCGGCTGTCCGGCGCCGTCGCCGCAGGTGAACTTCGCCCCGCTTGCGGTCGTGACCGAAAGCGCGCCGTGGCGAACGAACTGCCCCAAGAAATAACGCAACAAACGGTCCATGGAAGCACCACAGAGTGACCGGCCGTTACCCTGACGCGCAGTGGAACAGATGGTTCCAATGTGAGTCAACATCACTGTAGGAGTGATCGGGGGGAAGCGCTATTGCGTTGTAGTCAAAGCGGATATTCCCGAATGTGACAATTAGGTGGATGCGTCACAACTGCGCTTCCATTCGCCCGATATTCGGCTAAAAGGAGCCCGCCGCTACCGGATCGAGCAGGGCCGGAGGGGGTTTCCACGATCAGGAGAATGGGGATGTCGGGCCGAGCGCTCATTTTCGCGGCGGTGATTCTTGTTGTCGCCGGCCTTGCGGCGAACTCGGCGCATGCCCAGCCGACCAATCTGGAGGCCGGCAAGAGCCCCTCGCAGATCTTTGCCGGCACTTGCAGCGCCTGTCACAAGTCGGCGCGCGGCCTGCTCAAGAGCGTCAGCGCGTCGGCGCTCCCGGGGTTCCTGCGCCAGCACTACACCACGAGCAGCGACATGGCCTCGCTGCTGGCGTCCTATCTCGTTTCCAACGGCGCCAGCGATACGCGATATCAGGGCCGGCAGGAACAGACCAAGCACGGCAAGGATGCGAAGCAGCAGGAAGCCGCGCGCCCGGCCAGCCCTCCGGAACCGGAGCGGCCCAGCCGCAGGTTCTTGTTCCCGTGGAGTTCGTCGGAGCCCACACCCGACGCGCAGCAGGCCGCCAAGCCTGACGTTGACGGCCTCAATCCACAAGGCGAGGGCAGGCGGCATGGTCGCAACGCCAAGCGGCAGCAGCAGCCGAGCGAGGCGGCGCCTGACGCGGCCAGCCCGGAGCAGGGGGCCGAGCCCAAGCCGGCTGCCAAACAAAAGCTGGGCAAGCGCGGCAAGCCCAGCGAGGAGCCTGCCAGACAGGCCGAGCCAGCCGTGGAAGACAAGCCTGGTTCGGAAAGCAAGCCGGATACGGCCAAGGTCGAGTCGAAGGAGAACAGCGGCAGCGGGTCGGCACCGTTGCGGTCCGATCCTGTTCCAGCGGTAACGCCAGCGTCTCCGGCACCCGCTGCAGCTCCGAGCGCTCCGGAACCATCCGCAAGCCCGCCTGCAGCTTCGCAGTGACGGCGTTGGGCCGGAGCTGTTGCAGCAGCACGGCCTGTTCCACGGTGGCGTCACCGCGTTCCTGGTCGACAACGCAACGACGATCGCGGCCGCGACCACGCGTGGCCAGACGGGGGCTCACCGCCGAATACAAATTGAACCTGCTCTCGCCGGCATCCGGCAATCGCCTGATCTGCCGCGCGCGGGTGATCAAGCCGGGACGGCAGGTCGCCGTCGTCGCAGCCGACGTGTTCTGCGTGATTGACGGCAAAGAGAAACACACCGCGACCGCGCTCGCTTCCATTGCCAATGCTGGATGAGAAGGCGGCGGCCCGAATCGAAAGCCCGGCCTGATCGAGGCCGGGCTTTGATCTTGCGGTAGATGAGGAGGCTTATTTCTCCTCGGCAGCCGGCGCCGGCTCCACCGGCTCCTCCTGCTGCGCTTCCGGATCGAAGAACTCGCCGGCGGCGGCAAGCGCCTCGGCTGCGGCGTCCTGGTCTTCCTGGCGGCTCGAGATGTCCTCACCGCGCTTGATGCGCTCGGCTTCATCCGCGCTGCGCGCGACGATGACGGTGATGCTGGTCTCGACCTCGGGGTGGACGGCGATCGTCACCTTCTGCTGGCCGATCACCTTGATCGGCGAGTCCAGCCATACCTGCGGCCGGTTGACGATGATGCCGTCGGTCGCCAGCGCCGCGACGATGTCGCGCACCGAAACCGAGCCGAATAGCTGACCGCTTTCGGAAGCCTGGCGAATGATCACGATCTCGCGGCCGTCGATCTTCTCGGCCACCTTGCCGGCTTCGGACTTGGCCTTGATGTTGTTGGCCTCGAGTTCGGCCTTCATGCCTTCGTACTTGGCGCGGTTATCGGCGGTGGCGCGCAGCGCCTTGCCGCGCTTCAGGAGGAAGTTGCGCGCAAAGCCGTCGCGCACCTTCACGACTTCGCCCATCTGGCCGAGCTTGGCGACACGTTCCAAAAGAATGACTTCCATATTGCTTCTCCTTCAATCTTGGTTTGGGTTGATCGGTCGAGTTCAGGATGCAGGGAGCGGGGGCGGCCTGGTCCGCAGATAGCGCTGGCGCAATCCGAACAGCGCATCGGCTATTCCGAGCACCACCATCGCGATCACGGGCCAGGTGAAGATCACGACAACGACATAGGCGCAGCTCAGCCAGAACGGGCGGCTGTTGAGCGATTGCGTCACCGTGTGCAAGACGGCGAAACCGGTAAGCGCGTACGCCGCCATCAGGGCGGTGGTTATGACCTGTGCGAGGATAGCGAGCAGGCCGCTCGTGAAGCAGAAGGCGATGGCGACGCACGAAGCCACCAATGTCATCGCCGGCAGCGCAGTCGCCCGCAGGTCGGGCCACGGACGTCGCAGGCGGCCCGAGGTCGCCGTGATCAAGGTCGCCAGCCAGAGATTGATCGTCAGCGATATCATCGTGACGATGACTGCCGCGAGCGGTGCGACCGCCACCATCGCGTCGACGACGCGTTCCACGTCGGCGCTCGTCGTCACCATGCGCGAGTCCAGAACCCGCATCAGGCCGCGCTTCATGGCAGCCGCTATGGTGGCGGCGTCGGTCCCCAGCGTGAGCAGGGCCGCCATCGTGGTGAGCACGGCAAAGCCCGCGATCCAGAGCAGGATACGGCCGACCGGATACCATTCGAGATTGGCGGTCCCTGGCGCCGGCACGCCGCCCGGGCTCGGGTCCGCAATCGGGCGTCCCAACAGCGCGAGATACCCGAGCCACCAGGCCGGCAGCGCAACCATGATGACAAAGGTGATGCAATAGGGCAGGCCGAAGATCGCGCCGAGGCCCAGCGCGGCCGCAATCCCGCCAATACTTGCCGTAAGCGGACCCCAGCCGAGCCCCGCCATCATCAATGGCAGCGGCGCCAGCCAGAACAGCAACAGCGAGATCATCGCGCCCGAAATCATCGAGGCGAACATCAACGCCGACGCGCAGCCAGCAGCGATAGCAATGAACAACGTCGCGATCATCAGCTGTCCCGCTCCTTTCGAGCGGTTAGAGGTCCTGCCTGAGAACCCCAACCATCGGCGACCGGACGACCCGGAAGCCTTATGAGCAAATGGTCCGCAGCGCGCGAGGTGCTGCGGACCGGATTGATTAGCGAATCACGTAGGGCAAGAGGCCGAGGAAGCGCGCGCGCTTGATGGCGCGGGCGAGTTCACGCTGCTTCTTGGCGGAAACGGCCGTGATGCGGCTCGGCACGATCTTGCCGCGCTCGGAGACGTAACGCATCAGCAGCTTGGAATCCTTGTAGTCGATCTTCGGCGCATTCGGACCCGTGAACGGGCAGGACTTGCGGCGACGGAAAAACGGACGGCGGGCACCGGCTTCGGCCATGATTCTTACTCCTCGGTCGCAGCTTCTTCATCGCGCGGACGGCGCGGGCCACGGTCGCCGCGGAATCCACCGCCGTCGCGATCGCCACGGAAGCCGCCACCCTCGCGGTCGCCGCGGAAGCCGCCGCCGCGATCATCGCGCTCACGGTCACGGTCAGCCTTGCGCATCATCGCCGACGGGCCTTCCTCGAGTTCCTCGACGCGGACGGTGAGATAGCGGATGACGTCTTCGCTGATCCGCTCCTGACGCTCGATCTCGCTGATCGCGGAAGACGGCGCGTCGACGTTCATCAGCACGAAATGCGCCTTGCGATTCTTGTTCATGCGGTAGGTGAGGGAGCGCACGCCCCAATTCTCGGTCTTGGTGACCTTGCCGCCGGCCTGTTCGACGATGCCGGTCATCTGCGCTGTCAGTTCGTCAACCTGCTGGGTGCTCGCGTCCTGGCGCGCGAGAAAAACATGCTCGTAAAGAGGCATGGATGTCCTTTCTAAAGTTGGCGCGGTTCCCGGCGACAAGCCCTTCGAGACCTTCGGAAAGGACTCGATGTTGCTCAGAAGGCGGAAGCACGGGACGACGGGCCGACTGGCCCTGCCACATCAAAATCAACGAATGAAATTGCTGAGACCGTCCGTTCAGCTCCCGGCCGGGACCCACGGATGGCGGGCTTTATAAGGATTTTGCGGGCCTTGGCAAGATTGCCGGCCAAGTTTTTGCCCGTGGTAGCGGGCCTATCTGCACCGGATCCGTTCGTCCAGCTCGGTCTTGATTTATTTGTTTGTATATCATACAAATAAGTCGAGGAGGCATCTAATGGCAGCCAAAGCTGCGTCCGAATCGCCAGCCGGCGATCCCAAACATGCCGTTCGCGCCACACGTGCGGCCGGGCGCAAGATGCGTTCGCTGCTGCTCGACGCCGCAAGCCGCCTGTTTAGGGAACAAGGGCTGGCCGGCGCTTCGATCACCGATATCGCTGTGGCCGCGGACGCCTTTCCGAGCCAGATCACCTACTATTTCCGCACCAAGGAGGCGCTCTTCGTCGAGGCTGCCTGCCGCGACATGCTCTATGTCGCGCGTGCCGCGGAAGAGGCTGCGCTGCGGGCGGAGACGCCGCAGAACTACACGCGTGCACTGGTCGAGACGGTGACGGCAACCGATTCGGTTGCCTTCTTTGCGGAGGCGCTGACCCTGACACGGCGCCGCCAGGATCTCGCACCGCTGGTGGAGCGGACCATCGAGCGGCTGCACAGCGAAGGGCTGCGCGCCTATGCGGGGCAGATCGAACGGCACGGCTGGCGCACGCTGCGCGATCCGGCCGCGACCTCGCGGCGGTTCTGGGCGCTTGCGATCGGTGTCATCCTCGAAGGCTATGCGATGGGTCGCTCGGCGGAGGAGCTGTGCAGCGAAATGCTGCGCGTGCTCGGCGAGCAGGCCACCGCCACATCCAGCGGCGACAACCGGCGCCTGCGCCTGGTCGGCGATCCCAGCACATCCACTTCCACCTCACGCGACGAGGAGGCTTCGTCATGACCGCGCTTCGCATCCGCGCCCGCGACTTCCTGACCGAGGATCAATTGATCGCCGTGCGCCAGCGCTCGACCTTAAAGGGCGTCGCACTGATCGCACATGCCTGGGTGCTGATATCAGGCGCGATCGCCTTGGTGGCGTGGTGGCCGAATCCGCTGACATATCTCCTCGCTGTCGCGATCATCGGCTCGCGCCAGCTCGGGCTCGCGATCCTGATGCACGACGGCGCGCATGGATGCCTTTCCGCGGACGAGAAGACCAATCTGACATTGAGCCAATGGTTCTGCGCCTATCCGATCTTTGCGGAGACGCGGGCCTATCGCCGCTATCACCTGCAGCATCACGCGCGGACGCAGCAGGAGGATGATCCGGATCTCGTGCTGTCGGCGCCGTTTCCGATCACCAGGATGAGCTACCGGCGCAAGTTCATTCGCGACATCACCGGCCAGACCGGCTATCAGCAGCGCAAGGCGCAACTGCTCAATGCGCTCGGGCCGAAGCAGTGGCCATGGCGGCAGCGCGGCGCGCATTTCTGGGAGAAGCTCGGGCCGCAATTCATCGTCAACGGCCTTCTGTTCGCAGGGCTCGCGGCCGCCGGCGTGTGGTGGGCTTATCCACTGCTATGGCTGGTTCCGCTGCTCACCTGGATGATGGTGATCACGCGCATCCGCAACATCGCCGAGCACGCCGTCGTTCCTGACAGCCACGATCCCCTGCGCAACACCCGCACTACGCATGCCAGCTTCCTCGAGCGGCTGTTCATCGCCCCCTATTACGTGAATTATCACCTTGAGCATCACCTGCTGTTCTACGTCCCGTGCTACAACCTGCCGCTGGTTCACCGCATTCTCAGCGAAAGCCGGCACGCCGGCCAAATGGAGGTGCAGCCGGGCTATCTCGCGGTGCTGAGGCTGGCGACCGCGAAGCCGGACCAAGAGGATCGGCCGGGGCAATTGGCGAGCAACGCACGCCGGGCGAGGGCCGGCGGGGATGTCGGCGCGGACCAGAGGGCCGGCGGGTTCTAGGGGGAAGTCCCCATTTCAATGCCGCACCGCGGCTTGACATCCCGGCCCCGGACGGTGTCTTACGCGCCCGTCCAGAGCATGATCCGGAAGGAGCGGAAGCCGCCTTTCCCGGAGATCATGCCCAAACAGCTTGGGAGCGCCATGACGGCAGCATTCACTTTTCCGGGGCAGGGGTCGCAGGCCGTCGGCATGGGCAAGGCCCTCGCCGATGCCTTTCTGGTGGCCCGCGCGGTGTTCGACGAGGTTGACGCCGCGCTGGGAGAGAAGCTGACCGGGATCATCTGGGACGGTCCGGCCGAAACCCTGCAGCTCACCGAGAATGCCCAGCCGGCGCTGATGGCGGTCTCGATCGCGACGCTGCGCGTGCTGGAGACTGAGGCTGGCTTCTCGGTTGGTCGCGACGCGGCCTATGTCGCGGGCCATTCGCTCGGCGAGTACTCGGCACTGGCCGCCGCCGGCAGCCTCAGCGTCAGCGATACCGCGCGCCTGTTGCGCACCCGCGGCCTTGCGATGCAGAAGGCGGTGCCCGTCGGCGTCGGCGCCATGGCCGCGCTGCTCGGCCTCGACTATGAGGCGGCGATGGCGGTCGCCGAGGAAGCCGCCCAGGGCCAAGTGTGCCAGGCGGCCAATGATAATGGCGGCGGACAGGTCGTGGTTTCCGGCGACAAGGCAGCCGTCGATCGCGCGGTCGAGATCGCCAAAGGCAAGGGCGCCAAGCGGGCGATGCTGCTGCCGGTGTCGGCTCCGTTCCATTGCAAGTTGATGCAGCCGGCGGCCGACGCCATGGCCGAGGCGTTATCCGGCGTCACCATCAAGGCGCCGACCGCCCCGCTGGTCTCGAACGTGCTGGCGAGCGCCATCACCGATCCCGACGAGATCCGCCGCCGACTGATCGAACAGGTCACCGGCACGGTGCGCTGGCGCGAGTCGGTCGCCTATATGGCAGGCAAGGGCGTGACGCGCTTCTTCGAGATCGGCGCCGGCAAGGTCCTGACCGGACTGGTCAAGCGCATCGCCGATGGCGCGGTAGGAGTTTCCGTCGGCGGTCCCGGTGATATCGCGGCCGCCAAGGATGCATTGGCCGCTTCGGCCTGAAGCATGATCGGGAAAAGTGAGTGCCGGTTTTCCCCTCGCGACAAACGCGATGCGTTTACGCGGAGATCATGCTCTAAGAGAGCCGAGAGGAGATAGTAATGTTTGATTTGACGGGCAGGACCGCGCTGGTCACTGGCGCAACCGGTGGCATTGGCGGCGCGATCGCGCAGGCGCTGCACGCGCAGGGCGCAACCGTTGCGATCTCGGGCACGCGGCGCGAGGTGCTGGATGCGTTTGCAGCCAAGCTCGGCGAGCGTGTTCACGTCCTGCCGTGCAATCTCTCCAACACTGCCGAAGTCGAAGCATTGGTGCCCGCGGCGGAGACCGCCATGGGACAGGTCGACATCCTCGTCGCCAATGCCGGAATCACGCGCGACAATCTGTTCGTGCAGTTGCGCGACGAGGATTGGGACGAGGTGATCGCGATCAACCTGACGGCGACCTTCCGCCTTGCGCGCGCCGCCACCAAATTGATGATGCGCAAGCGCTTCGGCCGCATCATCGCCATTACCTCGATCGTCGGCGTCACCGGCAATCCCGGCCAGGCCAACTACACCGCGTCGAAGGCCGGTATCATCGGCCTGATCAAGACGCTGGGCGCCGAATATGCCAAGCGTGGCGTGACCGCCAATTGCATTGCGCCGGGCTTCATCAAGACGCCGATGACGGATGCGCTGAACGACAAGCAGCGCGAGGCCATCCTGGCAAAGGTTCCTGCGGCGCGACTCGGAACGTCCGAAGACATCGCCGCCGCAGCCGTCTACCTTGCTTCCAATGAGGCCGCCTACGTGACCGGACAGACGATTCACGTCAATGGCGGAATGGCCATGTTTTGAGCGGGTTACCGGAGCGTTTTTGCGTGGCGGAATGCCCTACCGGCGACCGGGCGGGGCTTATAGTCAAGACTAGGGAATTATGATAACCGAACCAGCCGCGGATGGGCAAAGAACGCCATTGCAGGATGTTGAAACCCTGTATATTGGCGTGGCGACGCCTGCCGTTCGCCGGGACTTAGTCGGCCACGACCGCCGAATCAAGACTATGCGCGACAGCTCAGGAAAACTACACGACCACGATGGCTCGTATCGTCTGGGGGTCGGGTCCAATGGAACAAGCACGAGGGTGAACGATGAGTGAGATTGGCGAGCGGGTAAAGAAGATTGTAGTCGAGCACCTTGGCGTTGAGCCGGAGAAGGTGGTCGACAGCGCAAGTTTCATCGATGACCTCGGCGCAGACAGTCTCGACACCGTCGAGCTCGTGATGGCATTCGAAGAAGAATTTGGTTGCGAGATTCCCGACGACGCCGCGGAGACGATCCTGACGGTCGGCGACGCGACCAAGTTTCTCGAGAAGAACGCGAAAAGCTGACGCCCTTCGCGGTGCCGACGAAGCCGGACGGACCGTTGTCAGGCGGTCCCCCGGTTTCTTGTTATTGACCGCGCATTTCAGGACGGAGTTCTTGACATGAGACGTGTTGTCGTCACGGGGCTGGGCATGGTTACACCACTCGGCTGTGGCGTCGACACCAGTTGGGCACGTATCCTTGAGGGCCGCAGTGGGGCGCGCAGGATCGAGACCTTCGATGTCTCTGATCTGCCGAGCCAGGTTGCCTGCGTGGTGCCGCGCGGCGATGGCAGCGAGGGCACCTTCAATCCCGATCAGTGGATGGAGCCGAAGGACCAGCGCAAGGTCGATGACTTCATCATCTTCGCGATGTGCGCGGCCAAGCAGGCGCTCGACGATGCCGGCTGGCATCCGGAGAGCGAAGAGGACAAGTGCGCGACCGGCACGTTGATCGGCTCCGGCATCGGCGGCCTCTCGGGCATCGCCGACACGGCGGTGCTGCTCAAGGAACGCGGTCCGCGCAAGGTGTCGCCGTTCTTCATTCCGGGCCGGCTGATCAATCTGGCGTCGGGATACGTCTCGATCGAGCACGGCCTGAAGGGGCCGAACCATGCGGTCGTGACCGCCTGCTCGACGGGCGCGCATGCGATCGGCGACGCTGCTCGGCTGATCGCGCTCGGGGATGCCGAGGTGATGGTGGCCGGCGGCGCCGAATCGCCGATTTGCCGCATCGGCATGGCCGGCTTCTGCGCGGCGCGCGCGCTGTCCACCAGTTTCAACGAGACGCCGATCAAGGCGTCGCGTCCTTACGACAAGGACCGCGACGGCTTCGTGATGGGCGAGGGCGCCGGCATCGTCGTGCTTGAGGAATATGAGCACGCGAAAAACCGCGGCGCGAGGATCTATGCGGAGGTCGTCGGCTACGGACTCTCGGGCGACGCCTATCACATCACCTCGCCGTCGCCGGACGGAGACGGCGGCTTCCGCAGCATGTCGGCGGCATTGAAGCGTGCCGGCATGACGCCGTCCGATATCGACTACATCAACGCCCACGGCACCTCGACGCTGGTTGGCGACGAGATCGAACTCGGCGCGGTCGAGCGGCTGCTCGGCAATGCGGCGTCGAAAGTCTCGATGTCGTCGACGAAGTCGTCGACCGGACATCTGCTCGGCGCCGCCGGCGCGATCGAGGCGATCTTCAGCATCCTGGCGATTCGCGACAACATCGCCCCGCCGACGATCAATCTCGACAATCCGTCAGTGGAGACGGCGATCGATCTCGTGCCGCACACGCCGCGCAAGCGCGAGATCAATGTGGCGTTGTCCAACTCGTTCGGCTTCGGAGGCACTAACGCTTCCGTGATCCTGCAGCGTGTTATCAACTAGATCATGATCCGATTGATCGAATCGGATCATGATCTGACCTCTTTGTTTGGGCATGATGTCAGCACAAACGCTGCGCGTTTATCGCGAGGGAAAACCGGTTTCCACTTTTCCGGATCATGTCCCAGCAGGCGGATTGGAGCCAGTTCACCGTTTTGCCGCAATCGCCGATGACTTCTAGGCGCGGGCGCATACTCGTATAGTATTGATCGTATTGGCAGGACTTTAGGTTTGTCAGGCCACGATTGAACCGGCAGGATTCAGGTCGAATCGATGAGTGAGAGGCCGCCCATTTCACCGCGAAGCCCGCGCGCCGCGCTGGAGCCTGAACAGGTCCCGCCGCCGCCGAAACGGTCGGACCGCGCCCGCAATCCGTTCGTCGTGGTCGGTAATGCCATCATCACCCTGCTGATCCTTCTGATGATTGGCGCGGGCATCGCCTATTACTACGGAAAGCAGACCCTGGAAGCGTCGGGACCGCTGCAGGAGGACAAGATCGTCAACATTCCGCAGCGGGCCGGCAAGCGCGATATCGCCGACATCCTGCAGCGTGAGGGTGTGATCGACGTCAATCCCTGGGTCTTCATCGGCAGCGTGTTTGCGATGAAGGCGAGTTCCGATCTCAAGCCCGGCGAATATTCGTTCCAGAAGAGCGCGAGCCTGCGCGACGTCATCGGCACCATCGTGGAAGGCAAGGTGGTGCAGCACGCCGTTACCATTCCCGAAGGCCTGACCTCCGAGCAGATCGTGGCACGGCTGTCGGACAACGACATCTTCACAGGTTCGGTGCGCGAGATACCGCGCGAGGGCACGCTGTTGCCGGAGACCTACAAATTCCCTCGCGGCACCACGCGCGAGCAGGTGATCCAGCGCATGCAGCAGACCCAGAAGCGCGTGCTGACGGAAATCTGGGAACGCCGCAATCCGGACATTCCGGTCAGAACGCCGGAGCAACTCGTGACGCTGGCGTCGATCGTCGAGAAGGAGACCGGCAGGGCCGATGAGCGCAGCCGCGTCTCGGCGGTGTTCGTCAATCGTCTGCGGCAGAAGATCAAGCTGCAGTCAGACCCGACCATCATCTACGGGCTGGTCGGCGGCAAGGGAACGCTGGGGCGGCCGATCAAGCGCAGCGAGATCACCCAGCCGTCGCCCTACAACACCTATGTCATCGACGGCCTGCCGCCGGGCCCGATCGCCAATCCCGGCCGCGCCTCGCTCGAAGCCGCAGCCAATCCGGCACGCACCCGCGATCTGTTCTTCGTTGCCGACGGCAGCGGCGGGCATGCGTTCACCGAGACCTACGATCAGCACCAAAAGAACGTGGCGAAGCTCCGTTCGATCGAAAAGCAGATCCAGAACGACACGGTTGAGCCTGCAGACGATCCGCCGCCGCCCGCCGCCAGCGCGCCGCCCGATACCAATCCGACTGCAACCACACCGCCCAAGCCGCCGGCCAACTCGAAGAAGCCGGCAAGGCCGGCACGGCAGGGCGCCGCGCAGTCGACGACGTCGCCGCCTGTGGTGGAGCGCTAGCCCGTCGCGGCGAACGTAATTCCACTTTCGGTTAAATCGGCTTAAGGTCGCACGCGTTCCAGCGAGTCTCACATCTCTTGTCAGAAAGTTTTATGCGATGGCCCTATCGAGCATGACCGGT
Source organism: Bradyrhizobium sp. Leo78 (assembly GCF_059512425.1). Classification (NCBI taxonomy): domain Bacteria; kingdom Pseudomonadati; phylum Pseudomonadota; class Alphaproteobacteria; order Hyphomicrobiales; family Nitrobacteraceae; genus Bradyrhizobium; species Bradyrhizobium sp. Leo78. The sequence goes on along the minus strand of NZ_JCAMOT010000008.1, from coordinate 234,394 downwards.
TTTGCCCGAAGCCATGGCGCGAGCGGCCCCTATACCTTCGAGTGGGAACTGAAGTCGGTCAATGCCAAGGGCTTTGATTTGCGGCTGCGGCTGCCGCCAGGCTGGGACGAGCTTGAGGCCGTGGTGAAGAAGCGCGCGAGCGAAGTGCTGTCGCGCGGAACCGTCTATGCCAATCTCAATGTCAAGCGCGCCAACGCCGTGTCCGCCGTGCGCATCAACGAAGACGTCCTGGCCTCGATCGTGAAGGTTGCGGGCGAACTGGCGCAGAAGATCGACGCGGTGGCGCCGAGCATTGACGGATTGCTCGGCATCAAGGGCGTGATCGAGGTGGTCGAGCCTGAAAGCGACGAGGCCGAGGACAAGGCGGCGAGAGAGGCCGCCGCGCTGGCCTTCGAGCAGGCGCTGGCCCATCTCGTCGAGATGCGCCGCCGCGAGGGTACGGCGCTCGGGCAAGTGCTGATCCAGCGGATGGACGAGATCGAACAGCTCGCCAGGAAGGCGGAAGCGGCACCGGGCCGCAAGCCGGAGGCGATCCGCGCGCGACTTGCCGAACAGGTCGCGGCGCTGCTGGAGACCTCCGACCGTTTCGATGCGGATCGGCTGAACCAGGAGGCGATCCTGATCGCGACCAAGGCCGATATCCGCGAGGAACTCGACCGCATCGCGTCCCACGTCGCGCAGGCGCGTGAGATGATCGGCAAGGGCGGAGCGATCGGACGCCGGCTGGATTTCCTGGCACAGGAATTCAATCGCGAGGTCAATACCTGCTGCTCGAAATCGAACGATATCGAGCTCACCAATACCGGGCTCGAGATGAAGAACGTGGTCGAGCAGTTCCGCGAGCAGGTTCAGAATCTGGAGTGAGGATAATGGTGGCCCAAGGAGAGGCCCACGGCTTTGACGGGGTCGAGCGGCGCGGGCTGATGTTCGTGCTGTCGTCGCCGTCAGGCGCCGGCAAGACGACGCTGTCGCGGCTGTTGATCGAGCGGATGCCCGGCCTGAAAATGTCGGTGTCGGCGACGACGCGGCCGATGCGGCCGGGCGAGGTCGAGGGCCGCGACTATTTCTTTGTCGACAAGACGAAATTCGAGAAGATGGTCGCTCAGGGCGAGTTGCTCGAATGGGCGACCGTGTTCGACAACCGCTACGGCACGCCGCGCCGGCCGGTCGAAGCCGCGCTGTCGGCCGGACAGGACGTGCTGTTCGACATCGACTGGCAGGGCACCCAGCAACTGCGCGAGAAGGCGCGCGCCGACGTGGTCAGCGTCTTCATCCTGCCGCCGTCGGCGGCCGATCTCGAGAAGCGCCTGCACACCCGTGCGCAGGATTCCGCGGAAGTGATCCGCGGGCGGATGAATCGCGCCACCCACGAACTCAGCCATTGGGCCGAGTACGACTACATCGTCATCAACCAGAACGTCGATCACGCCTTCGCCGAAGTGCAGTCGATCCTGAAGGCGGAGCGGCTGAAGCGCGAGCGCCGCACCGGCCTGACCGAGTTCGTGCGCAACCTGCAGCGCCAGCTCGAGAAGTGATCCGCTCCGCTCAGGCGGTCGCGCTTTTCGCCAGACGCGCGAGCATTTCCTTGATCTCCCGCTGCGTATCTTCGAACGAAGGCTCAGGCCCGGGCCCCCGCTGCTCCGCTTCGATGCGAGGCGCTCGCGGCGATTCGACCGGACGTGGCGGGATCTCCTTGTGCTCGGCGGCCAGTTGAGGGGCGCGCTCGGCGTGATCGCGGTCCCAGGGCGCGCGCCACTCATTATCGACCTCGTAGGGTGGCGTGCCCGTGCGGTTGAGCCGGAAGATGAGGCCGCCGACCAGGCCGGCGAGCGCAAGTGTGCCTGCCATGATGAACAACAGCGTCGAGGTTGATTGCTTCTCAACGGTCGAATGCGTCGTTGCCGCGGGCGCCGGCGGCGGCGCGGATTGCGGCGCCGCCGCCGGCTCTTCCTGTGGGCTCGCGCCGCTATCGGCGGCGGCGACCTTGGTGCCACCGGATGCGGCCATGCTCGATTGGTCAAGCCAGCGTGCCGAAACCAGCGAGCCGGAGGCGGGTGCCCCGACGGAAGGCGGCGCGTTGTCGAGGGCGGAGGCGAGCTTCTGTTTGGCGTCCGCCTGGGGTGGGGTCAGCTCAGCGCGCGCATCTGCGACCGACGGGCTGATGCTGGCCGCCGGCTGTGACGGGTTGGCGGCTTCGGCCGGCGGCGGGGATTCCTGCTGTACAGGCGCGGCCTTCGCCGCCTTGCTGCTCCCTTCGCGGACATACCAGCACTTGCGCTTGGTGGAGCGCTCAAGGCGATAATACCAATGGCTTCCTGCAGGCGCAGCCCCCTGTGGAGCCGACAGGCAACTGTCGGCAGTCTTGGCGCTGTCGGCACTCTCGGTACTGTTTTCTGCTCCGGCGGTGAAGCTGGCACCCGCCAGCATCGTAGCAACAAGTGCTGAAATAAATTGGGCGGTACGCTTTGACATCTACATCCCCGATAACACCGGCTACCCCTTAACCCCTAACTCTCGGTAGGAAGTTGGGTCGCAATGCGCCGCAAATCCGGAGCGGGTGGGGCTTAATTTGGGCTTGCCGACCGCCCCAATTGCGGCAGATCGGGGCTTGGGGAAGCCACCCGGCAGCTATTGCTTGGAGGCAGTCGAGCGGCCGACGCAGCCACAGGAGTGCCGAAAACTTCCCGAGCCGGAATGGTTTGAAATACGGCCACTGCTGATCACGGTGATGCCGTTGGCTGCGCCGATCGGATCGACGCTGCCGTCCTCGCCCGGTGAACTAATTCTTCAGAACGATGCGTCCGACGACCTTGCCGGCGCGCAACTGGTCGATCCACTTCTGGACGTCGGCCATCGGTTCTTCCCGCATCGGCGTCGGCTTGATCTTGCCGGCACGCGCCAGCGCCATCAATTCCTGAGCCTCGGCCAGCGTCCCTACCATGAAGCCCTCGATGGTCATGCGCTTGTAGACCCATTGCACCATCGGCAGGCTGAAAGTGCCGCCCATCAGGCCGGAGACCACGATCTTGCCGCCGCGCGCCAGCGCGGAGACTGCGAACGCCATGGACTTCTCGTTGCCGGCGAAATCGACCACTTCGTCAAAGCCGCCTTCAGTCTCTTTCAGGATGCGCTTGACGATGTCCGGCTCGGCCGGGTCGTAGGCGACCGCTGCGCCGTTCTGTAGCGCCGTCTCGCGCGCGGCTGGGCTGAGATCGGCGACCGAGATCGGTTGCTTGAACATCGCCTGTGCGAAGGAAAGTCCCATCATGCCGACGCCGCCGAGGCCGATCAGCAGCAGGTTGCGCTGCCGTGGGCGATCCACCAATCGTTTCAGCGCGCCGTAGGCCGTGACGCCCGAGCACATCAGCGTCGCCGCCTGATTGACCGGCAGCGGATCGTAGTCGAGCAGGTACTTTGCATCGGGCACCAGGACATGGCTGGCGAAGCCGCCGTCGATGGACACGCCCAGGAAACGCTGCTTGACGCAGAGGTTCTCATCGCCGTTCAGGCAGTCGCGGCACTGGCCACAGCCGATCCACGGAAACACAGCCTTCTTCTTGCCGATCAGGTCAGTCGGAACATCGGGGCCGACTTCCGCGACGACACCTGCGATTTCGTGGCCGAGCGTGAAGGGCAGGGTCATGCCGCGCGTGGTGTCGAGCTTCTTGCCGCCGCCGAGATCAGCGTAACCATCCTGGATGTGCAGGTCGGAATGGCAGAGCCCGCAACGCTCGATGCGGACCAGGACTTCGCGTCCTTGCGGCTTCGGCGTCTCGGCGATGGTCTCGCACAACGGCGCATCAAATTTGACGAGGGACTGGCGTACCATTTGCGCCATGGCGTTCGCTCCTTAGGCAATGTTTGATGTTGTGTTTCGTATATTGGCCAATTCACGAGCCATGGCAACAAAGCCGGAGATGGGAATAGTTTCTGCGCGGCGGGTGGTATCGACATGTGCTGCGGCGGCGAGCCGAGCCGGATCGACCGAAAGTGACTTCAGGCTCTGGCGTAGCATCTTGCGGCGCTGGCCGAAGGCCGCGGCCGCCACCTGTTCCAGCGCGCGTCGGTCGCAAGGCTCGGGTGCGGCGCGTGGTATCAATCGCACCAGCGACGAGGTGACCTTCGGCTGCGGCACGAAGGCCGACGGCGAAATGTCGAACAGGATCTTTGTCTCGGTGCGCCAGTTGGCGAGCACGGCAAGCCGGCCATAGGCCTCGCCGTTCTCCTGCGCGACGATCCGCTCGGCGACCTCGCGCTGGAACATCAGCACCATCATGTCGTACCAGGGCGGCCAGGGTTCGATCGACAGCCAATCGACCAGAAGCTGGGTCGCGATGTTGTAGGGCAGGTTGGCAACGATCTTTGCCTTGCCGCCATCGAGCAGGGGGCGGGGATCGAAATGCTGCGCGTCGGCATGCACGATCTCCAGCCGTCCCGGGTATCGCTTCACGATGTACTCGAGCGCAGCCAGCGCCCGTTCGTCGCGCTCGATGGCAATCACGCGTTTTGCGCCGAGCGCGAGCAGCGCCCGGGTCAATCCGCCTGGGCCGGGACCGACCTCGATCACGGTTGAGTCCTCGAGCGGACCCGCGGCGCGCGCGATCCGCGCGGTGAGGTTGAGATCGAGCAGAAAATTCTGGCCCAGCGACTTGCGCGCCGACAAGGAGTGTTCGCGAATGATGTCGCGCAGCGGCGGCAGATCGTCGATCGCGCTCATTCAGGCTTCGTCGCGGCCATCCTTGCGGCCAGGCGCAGCGCCGCGATCAGGCTCGACGGATTGGCGCGGCCGGTGCCGGCGATGTCGAACGCCGTGCCGTGATCCGGCGACGTCCGGACGAACGGCAGGCCCAGCGTGACATTGACCGCGTCATCGAACGCGATGGTCTTGATCGGGATCAGCGCCTGATCGTGATACATGCAGATTGCGCAGTCATAGGTGGCGCGCGCCGCCTTGTGGAACAGCGTGTCCGCCGGCAGCGGTCCGCGGACGTCGACACCTTCGCTGCGCAGGATCTCGACAGCCGGCGCCACGATCTCGATATCTTCGGTGCCGAGCGTACCGTCTTCGCCGGCGTGCGGATTGAGACCCGAAATTGCCAGGCGCGGGCGGGCAAGCCCGAAGCGCGCCTTCATGTCGGCCACCACGATGCGGGCCGTCGAGACGATCAAGTCAGTCGTGAGCAATGCAAGCGCTTCGCGCAGCGAAAGGTGGATCGTCACGGGCACCACGGCGAGTTCGGGCGACCACAGCATCATTACGGGCTGCGGCGCGACCCCGTTCTTGGCCGCGAGTTCGGCCAGGAATTCGGTATGGCCGGGGTGACCGAAGCCGGCGCGATAGAGCACGTTCTTGGCGATCGGGTTGGTGACGACAGCGGCGGCCTTGCCGGCCATGACGTCAGCGACCGCGCGCCGGATCGAGGATAGCGCTGCATCCGCGCTGGTCGCATCCGGCGTGCCGGGCCGCGCCGTCGCCGGCTTGCCGGCCGGAACGACGGGCAAGGCTCTCGCGAACGTGCCGAGCGCCTCTTCGGGGGAAGCATCGGCAAGCTCGACCGCAAGGCCAAGACGGTGCACGCGCTCAGCGAGGAAATCGCGGTCGCCGAGCAGGTAAAACGGCGGAAGCTTCAGTTCATCACGCCGCAACCACGCGGCAAGCGCAATGTCGGGGCCGATACCTGCGGGTTCGCCGGATGTCAGCGCAAGGGGCTTCGACATCATCAGCGATATTCGATCATGGCCGCTTTGCGGACTTCCTGCAGATAGGATTTCGATTTCGCCTCATATTTCTGGGCGTACATCTTCTCGCGGATTTCCCTCTTCTTCGGCGAGTCGATCATCGTCGTCTTGCGGCCGCACAGCACGACCATCTCCACGCCCTGCTTGGTGATCTCCGGCGGGGTCAGATGGCCGATCGGCGTCTTGTCGAGCACCTCGCGAATGCTCGGCGGGATGTCGGCCGTGGTCTTGGTCACGGTGTCGCGGATCGCCGCGTTGGGTATGGTCTTGAAATAGGAATTGGCTTCGTCGCAACTCGTGATGCGCTCGCGCAGCCCCTCGGCTTCCTTCTTGCGCGCTTCGACCAATGCCGGCGTGGAGCCGCGCGGCACGATCAGCACGATCGGCTGCATCTTGTATTCGAAAGCTTCGATCTCGGTCTTTTCGCCGCCTTCCTGCGCGGCGGCCGCGACATCCTTCTCGCCGACCTGGAGGCTTTCCTTGTAGCGGCCACGCACGAGGCTGGTCCAAACCATGTCGGCCCTGATGCGGGACTTGAGCGTATCGGCGCGAATGCCCTGGCTCTCCAGCGACTTCGTCAGTTGCTCCGGCGAGATCCGCATCCGCGCGCTCATCGCGGAATAGGATTGCTCGATGTCGGAGGAGGAGGGGTCGACGCCGAATTTCTTGGCTTCCTTGATCTTCACCTTTTCGTCGATCAGTTCCTCGATCACTTCCTGCCGGTTCTGCTGCTTGTGGGTGGTCAGGAAGTTCAGCTTGGTGCGCTGCTCGATGTCGTAGTTGGTGATCGGCTCGCCGTTGACCATGACGGCCACGGTCTGCGCTTTCAGCGGCGAAGTGCCGCAGAGCATCAGCGCGAGCGCGATCGCGGGAGCCAGGGTCGAAAGGCGAAGGGGTAACGTCGTCATGGTCATCTCAGCGATGTGGTCATATCAGCCATATCAACCTATCCGCACCGAATTTCGGCGGTGCGGATCACGCTCTACTGAAAGCCGCCGTTCGCGCCGCCCGCCGTCGTCGTCGTGGTCGCGATCGTCCGCAGCCCGATTTGGAACATGAACGAGTGGCTGAGGACTGGCGGCGTCGAGGGGGTGGAGTAGGTGTATGACGTGACATAGTTCGCTGCCAGCACGAAGCAGTCGTCCACATAGCCAGCGCCGACGACGTACTGATTGATCTTGTTCGCTTCAAGGTCCCAACGCGCAGAGCCGGATACCACCCAGTTCGAGGCGACCTTGACCGAGGCGGTGGTCAGGATGCCTTCGCGACGGGTGAGATAGCCGAGTTCCGGTTGGGCCGCGTAGTTGCCGTAGAGCAGGCTGACCGACCAACGGTCGAAGTTCGCGCGTCCCTCGGCCTCGAAGCGGTTGATGTTCCAGGTAGCCTCGTCCATTCGCGATCGGACGCTGAACGTGTAGGTCCGGTTGGGCGAATAGCTGACGCTGCCGACATAGTCGGATGCGGCATGCTGCAGGCCCGAATCGAGGCCGGTATTGGTCGCATCGGCGACCGCGAACGAGTTCAGGCCGAACAACTGGTAGGACTGTCCGAACAGCACCTTCACGGCACCGCCCCGATCGAACTGGGTGGTCGCCTGCACGCCGACGTTGGCACGGCCGCCGCCCTCGACACGGTCATAGCCGGAGAACTTGTCGACCGAGAACAGGTTGCTGGTGTCGAACACGAGGCTCTGTGCGTCCTCGTTAGGCAGCTTGCCGGCATAGGTCTCGTTCGGGCGGATGATGACCTGCGCGATCGGCTCGAGCGTGGTGGTGCCCCACGGCTGCACATTGATGAACGGGTAGCGATATTCGAGGCCGACGGTCGGCATCAGGCGCAGCGCCTGCGTCTCGCCGACGGGAAGGAAGTTCGAAACACCGGGCTGATTCGAGACTGAAGAATCGATCGCGTCGGCGCGAACGATCGCGAACGGCGTCCATATCTGGCCGAACGGGTCGGTGTATGATCGCCGCCATTGAGCTTCGGCCGTCAGGCGCGTGTAGGTGCCGGGGAAGCCGCGCAACAGGCATTGCGACGGCATCCGGGCCAGGGGATCGGCGGATGCCGTGGTGCACAGGCCGGCGGTGTTGGCGAGCGTCGTGATCGGGTCGAAGACCGCCTGGTCCCGCGTCAGGCTGGTGAAGTTCACCTTGTAGCTGAACTCGCCGCCGAAGATCGGGCTGTTGATCACATTGTTATAGTCGATCACCGGATGGACCACCGGCACCTGGCTCTGGTTGCCGGAGTAGCTCAGGTAATAGATCGTGCGCGCATCGAAGAAGCTGCGATTGCCGACGCCGGTCAAGTAGAGCTGCGAGATCGCTTCTGTCGGCAGGCTCAGGAACGCCGCAAATGGGTCCCGGTACTGGGCAAGCCGATAGTCCTGGAAGAAGTAGTAGTCGGACAGGAGCACGCCGTCCCAGCCCCAGACCCACTTGTCGTTGATCGCGAACTGGCCGTGGGTATCGATGCCGCCTCGGAACTGGCGGTCGCCCGGCTGGCCGGCGAAGGCGCCGCGGTCGAGCTGGTCGATGCCATAGGCGCGGATCGAGTAGGAGCCGTCCAGCAGGCGCTGGCGGAATTCACCCTGGAGCAGGACGCCCTGGCGCGTCGTAAAGCGCGGGTTGAAGGTCGCGTCATAGTCTGGGGCGAGCGCGAAATAATAGGGGATCTCGACGGCGTAGCCATAGGTCGATGCCTGGCTGGGATTCGGCATCAGGAAGCCGCTCTTGCGCTTCACGGTCGGGTCGGGCGTCGAGAAATAGGGCATGTACGCCATCGGAACGCCGAAGAACTCGAGCTGGGCGTTCTCGAAATAGAGCATCTTCTCGGTCTGGTTATGGATGATGCGGGCGCCTTTGACCTGCCATAGCGGCGGCTTCTTCGGGTCGTCCTTACACGGCGCGCAGGCCGTATAGACCCCGTTCTCGAACACCGTGTAGTTGCCAGCGGACCGGTCGGCACGGGTCGCCGCCATGCGCGTCTGATCCTCGGTGTCGACGCGCAGCGAATCGACGAAACCATCCCGGTAGTCGTCGCTGAGATCCATGATGTTGGCGTAGGTGATCTTGCCCTGGGCATCCGTGAAGCGGATGTTGCCCTCGGCATGGAGGCGCTTGGTCTTCTGGTCGTAGATGACCTTGTCGGCCTCGACGCTGGTGCCGTTGTAGAACATCTGCACGTTGCCGACCGCGGAGACGCGCTGATTGTTGTAGTCGTAATCGACTTCGGTCGCCTGCACGAGCATCTGCCCGTCATTCCGGGGCGGGGCCGGAGTCGGTTTCGGCGGCCGAGGATTGTAGGTGAAGCTCTGCGCGGCGGCGGGCGTCGTCAGGTCAACGCCGATCGTCCCCGTAAGGATGAATCCAACGGTCAAGGTTAGTAGGAAGCCGGCCAAGCGAGTCCGCTGACGGCGCACGGTACTGCGCCGCCTGAACGCAGGCGACTCCAACTGGCGGGCGGCGACAACGGCCACTACCCGTCCTCCTGATATAGCAAGGCCAAGAAACCGGTGAGGCCGCCCACGCACACGGGCAACCACGCCGCAGCGATGGGATGCATCAACTCAGCCTTGCTCAAATCTTCAGTTACTTTCGAAAGCACGTAGAGCAGAAAGCCCGCACCCACGCCACTCAAAACCATCTTTTGCACGCCGCCGAACCGGAAGAAGCGCAAGCTGACCGAAGCGGCCAAAAGCACCATCGCAGCCAGCAAAAACGGCTGTGCAATGAGCTTGTGGTACTGCAGCCGGTAGCCCGCGGTTGCAAAGCCCGAGCTCTCCGACGAGCGGATGTAGTTCGGTAGTTGCCAAAACGACACAGTTTCCGGGGTGGAAAAGCTGTTGCGGACCTGGGCCGGGGTCAGCGTCGTGGCCAGGTAGAAGCTGTCCTGATCGATCGGGGGCTTGTCGAGGGAGTATCGACGTACTCCTTTGAACACCCAGCGGCCCTCGTCGAGGGAGGCTTCGCGGGCTTCGATTCGCTCCTTGAACTGCAGGCTGGTGTCGAAGCGGAATACGGTCAGCCCGGTCAGGCGCACGCCCTGCTGCTCGCTGCGGGCGGCGTTGATGATCGACTGGCCCTCGCTGTTGACCTGGTTGAGCCAGAAGCCGGAGGCGTCCTGGATGCCGCCGCCGGGCGCCGAGCCGAACAGCTCAGCTTCCATCTGCTTGGAGAGCTCGCGCAGGTTTGCCGACATCGGATTGTAAGCGGTGGTCGCCCCGATCCCCAGCACGATCGCGCTCGCCAGCGCAGGCGAGATGAACTGCCAGGCCGAAACGCCGGCGGCGCGCGCGACCACGAGCTCGAGCCGGCGCGACAGCGCGAGGTAGCAGGTCATGGCCCCGATCAGCACGCAGAACGGCATCAGCTTCTCGAGTAGCTGCGGGACGCGGAACAGCGAGGTCTCGGCGACCGTGATCGCGGAGGCCGTGACCAGCCCGGAGGTCTTGCGCACCATCTCGATGTAGTCGACCAGGACGAGCAGCACGAAGATGCCGACAAACACGCCGACGGCCGAGATCACGAAGCGGCCGGCGAAATAGCGCCCGAGCGTGTTGGTGACCATGCTCATGCGGTGGCCGGCCTTCCGAACAGGCGCGCGATCCGCGCATTGGACCTGTTGATGGCTTCGATCAATCCGGGGGGCGGCTCCACCACCACGCCGCCGATGATCATCCAGAGCCCGACGCCGATGCCGCCGAGCAGCATCAGGTACTGTGCGCCGACGGCAAGCGACGATTTCACCGCCATCACCGAGCAGGCGAATCCAGCCATGCGCAGGCCAAGCACCGCGAGAACCGAACCGCCGATCGAGAAATTGCGACTCTGGCGCGTCGTGCGCGGCGCGCCCAGGAAGGCGAATGTGAGTGCGGCAAATGCGAACGGATAGATCGGCGCCATGAAGCGGTCGTGCAATTCGGCGCGGAACTGGCCGGACAGTTGATCAAAGGTCGGATCATCAGCCGCGGGCCAGATCAATTCCCACAGATATCGCTCGCGAATCCCCAGCGTGACGTCGCGCTGGCTGGAGAATTTCGACATGTCGAACGCGTAGCGGCCGAAGGCGACGAGGGCAGGGTCGCGCTTGCCGGCTTCGAATCGCTGCAGGTTGCCGTCCTCCAGCACCAGATACGAACCATTCTCGTTCTTCAGCACCGTGCCATGGTCGGCGATGATGGTGACGCGCTCCTTGGGATCGCGGCGATCGTCGACAAAGATGCCGCCGAGCACGCCGCCCGGCAGGCGTTCACGAATCCGAATCGTCAGGTTCTGGTCGAGCTGGGCGAAGCGGCCGGGCTGCAGGATATTGGTGAGCACGTCGGCGGTGATCTCGGCGTCCCATTGCTTGATGCGCCGCATGCCGTCGGGCGCGAGATAGGCGCCGATGAAGGCGACCAGCGCGGCGACCACGCAGGTGGCATAGAAGAAGGGACGGAACAGGCGGAATGGAGAAAAGCCCGCGGCGTTCATCACGATGATCTCGGAATCGGTCGCGAGCTTGTTCAGCGTGTGCGAGACCGCGATCATCAGCGCGATCGGCGCGATGATCAGGACGAGTGCCGGAATCACCAGGCCAGTGATGCCGAGGAAGGTGATGATGGTCTGACCCTGGCTGGTCATCAGGTCGATGCCGCGCAACGCCTGGGTAATCCAGATCACGCCGGTGAGGCTGATCAGGACTACCGCAAACGACGCGAGCGTCGTGCGGAAAATATACCTGTCAATCGACCCCATCCCGTTACCGCAAGATCTCACTTGGCACGCCAAAACGCACGGCTTCCCGACCAATCCCTTCGAAGGGCTCCCCTTTGGCCGTGCCGCTTATCCGTCCAGCCGTCATCCTCTCATTACCATCCCTTTGATCCGTCAACAAAATGGCTGAGCCAAGGCGCTTCTTCCATATGGTTAATTATTCCTCTTTGTGACGTTCCAGCCACGCCGCGCTTGGCAGTGCGGCGGCCGGCAGGCCATAGTGTTGATAAACCCCGGGGCTGACCGATCTGGACGGCCGCGAACCAACATTCCACTTACTACCCACGCAAGCCGGTTCCCGCCTGCGACAGCCCTGATTCTGGAGGAGTTTACCGATGTCCGACGCCGTAAAGGTCGGCTTTGTCCCGTTTTCCGCGCCCGTCCGGGGCCTGACGGTGGTGTTTTGCGATGAGGCCCTGAAGTTCGGCGCGGCGACCGACAAGGCGCTTGGGAAGGCGGCGGAGACGGTCAAGCGGGCAGCCGCGGCCAACCAGTTCAAGGGCAAGAGCGGCGCGATTCTCGATATCCTGGCGCCGGAGGGAATCAAGGTCGAACGCCTGATCGTTGTCGGAACCGGCAAGGCGTCGGCGCTCAAGGAGAAGGATTTTCTCAAATTCGGTGGCGTCGCTGCCGGTAAGCTGAACGCGGCGACAGATACCGTCACCGTGATCGCCGAGTTGGCCGAAGGCGCGATGAAGGCGGAGCAGGCTGCCGCCATCGCCTCCGGTATCCGGCTCCGGGCCTATAAATTCGATCGTTACAAGACCAAGAAGAAGGACGGCGAGAACGAACAGGTGCGCGCCGATGTCTCGATCGCGGTCGACGATGTCGCCGCCGCCAGGAAGGCATTTGCGCCTGACGCCTCTATTGTCGAAGGCGTCGTCATCGCGCGTGACCTCGTGAACGAGCCGCCGAACGTGCTCTATCCCGAGGAGTTCGCACGCCGCGCCAGCCAGCTCCGCAAGATCGGCGTCGACGTCGAGGTGCTCGACGTCAAGGCAATGACCAAGCTCGGCATGGGCGCGCTGCTCGGCGTTGCGCAGGGCTCGGCGCGGCCCGGCCGCGTGGTGATCATGCGCTGGAACGGCGGCAAGAAGAGCGAGCAGCCGGTGGCATTCGTCGGCAAGGGCGTCTGCTTCGATACCGGCGGTATCTCGATCAAGCCGGCCGGAAGCATGGAGGACATGAAGGGCGACATGGGCGGCGCGGCCTGCGTGGTCGGGCTGATGCATGCGCTGGCCGCGCGCAAAGCCAAGGTCAACGCGGTCGGCGCCATCGGCCTGGTCGAGAACATGCCCGACGGCAACGCCCAGCGTCCCGGCGATATCGTCAAGTCGATGTCGGGCCAGACCATCGAGATCATCAACACCGACGCCGAAGGCCGGCTCGTGCTCGCCGACGTGCTCTGGTATGTGGCCAAGAAATTCAAGCCGAAGTTCATGGTCGATCTGGCGACACTGACCGGAGCGATCATGGTCGCGCTCGGCACCGAGCATGCCGGCCTGTTCTCCAATAATGACGAATTGGCCGATCGGCTCATCAAGGTCGGGCAGGAGACCGGCGAGCGGGTGTGGCGGATGCCGCTCGGCTCCGAATACGACAAGCTGATCGATTCGCAGTTCGCCGACATGAAGAATACCGGCGGCCGCCACGGCGGCTCGATCACCGCGGCGCAGTTCCTGCAACGCTTCGTCGACGGCACGCCCTGGGCGCATCTCGACATCGCGGGAACCGCGATGGGCGCGCCGAAGACCGACATCAACCAGAGCTGGGGCTCGGGCTACGGCGTTCGCCTGCTGGACCGCCTGGTCGCGGACTACTACGAGGCGAAGAAATAAGCAGGGATGACCGAGGTCCTGTTCTATCATCTGCAAGGCATGTCGCTGGAGAGCGTGCTGCCGCCGCTGCTCGAGAAATCGCTGGAGCGTGGCTGGCGGGTGGTGGTGCAATCGACGTCGCTGGAGCGCGCCGAGGCGCTCGACGCGCACTTATGGACCTACAGCGACGATTCCTTCCTGCCGCACGCCACCTGGCGTGTCGCCGACGCATCGGATCAGCCGATCATCCTTTCGATCGACGACGGTAATCCGAATCGCGCCAATGTGCGCTTCCTGGTCGACAATGCGGCGATGCCCGAAGACAGCGGCAGCTATGAGCGGCTGGTGCTGGTGTTCAACGGCGACGACGCTGAGGCCGTTGCGGCGGCGCGCGCGAACTGGACCGCCTGCAAGGCGAACGGATTCGAGGTGACCTATTGGCAGGCCGACGAGCGCGGCCGCTGGCAGCGCCGGCAATAGAAGGTTGCGGAATTAATGATAATTTGCACTTTGTGTCCCGGAGTCGGCGGGAAGCCACGGTCATGCCGCAAAGGGATGGTCGGACAAAGATTTTAGGGCAAAGGCGCGCGCCGCGCGTAAGGCTTGGGGTATCGCTCCGCGCAAAAAAGCGCGGCGGGACAAGAGGGTAGAGACGGGAGCCCAATCGATCGTGCGAGACGGAACACTTATTCGGAAACCTCTGTTGGCCCTGCTGCTGCTTGCGCCGGTCATCTCCGGCTGTTCCGGCGGCTCGGATATTTTCTCAAGGGATGCCGAATGGTTCTCGCGGCCTGGCCGGCTGTTCATCCGCAACATTTCGATCGAGACGCCACCGCTGTCGCCGACCAAGCCGGTCACCGCCGAGGACATGGTCAGCGCCGAGGGCGGATGCCCCGGGATGGCGCCGGCGGGGCCTGCGAGTGCCAATGCGCTCGCCGACGGCGCCGGCGGCGCACCACCGCCGCAGAGTACCGGGACAGTCGCGCTGGGACACACTGAGTGCGATGTGGTCCGCGGCATCGGTGCGCCCGACAATGTCGGTCTCTCCAAGAATGAACGCGGCGATCGTGTCGCCGTCGTCACGTATACGCATGGGCCGCGCGCCGGCATCTACACGTTCACCTCCGGCCGCCTGTCGTCGATCGAGCGCATTGACGTGCCCGCGCCGCCGCCGAAGGCCGGCAAGCCGAAGGCGAAGAAGCACGCTGCGACGTAAGGTCGGCGAATTTCAATAGTGGGCAAAAGCGCGCTAGCGCTGTGCCGACCATCTGACGCTCTGCTCGTGATAGTGGGCACGCCCACCCGACAGGGTCGCTGCAGACTTCTGATTCAATTTTCAAACAGCGGACCCTACGTCAGCTTCAAACAGCAGTAGGGATGTGCGTCCGCACTCTCGCGGCGTATCACGCCCGAGCTTTGCATCACTTTCCGCCCTCCTCGAAGACAGAGGGCGCAGGGAAAGCCGGGTGCCGGTCGCACCCATGGGTCCCGTGCAACAAAAAGCACGGGGGTAGGACCACAGGTTCAACCGAAGCATTCCGGCTTTCCCTGCGCAGTGGTTTACGGCTTATTTCGCGCTCTCCCTGGTGACCGGGCTTTCTTGCCACCATCGCTGTGTTCAACGAACAAAACTTAGCGCCAGCGTCGGGGCGCCAGGACCACACGACTTCGCCGTCCGCTGATGTTGCGTTCGTCTTTCGCAACACCCGCGTCCACCGCATCTCACCGCAACGTTCGTGACGATCGCGACCCGCCCCTCATCTGGGTGAGACGCGCGGAGTTAAATCACTGATTTGCCCGGCGGCGAAAGCGGAATGTTTTTCGCAAGCCGACTGGACGGGCCAAATCACGTTGATTGAATTAAAGAAAATCGCGCGAACGATACGACGTCGTCATCCCAGGCAAAAGCGCGAAGCGCGTCTTCGCGCAGATGTCCCGGGCATCCACGTCATTCCACGCGCTCGAGAACGTGGATGGCCGGGTCAAGCCCGGCCATGACGGTGAGGAGGGAGTGTCGCGCCCCGGAATGACGGAGAGTGAGGGGTCCGTGGCATCCCTCGAGACACCGCTTCGCGGCTCCTCGAGATGAGGACGCATGGGCTAACCCGCCGCTTCATCCGAGAGCGAGCTTGCTTCCAGCCATTCTTCTTCGGCGCGCTGCAGTGCGGTTTCTGCGCCGGCGCGTGCCTGGGCGAGTTGTGCTGCCTGCTTCGGATCACGTGTGAACAGGTCCGGCAGCGCGAGCGCCGCGTCGATCTTGGCAATGATGCCGGTGATGCGTTCGATCTCGGCTTCGGCTTGCGCGATCCGCTGCTTCGGAGGGATGCGCTTCTCGCTTTTCGGACGCTCGGGCTTGGTGCTCTCCTTGCTGCGTTCGCGCGAAGCCGGGCGTATCTCATTCGCGGACAATATCGTCCTGCGGTAGTCGTCGAGATCGCCGTCATAGCTCGTCACGGTGTGGTTGGCGACGACCCAGAGCCGGTCGGCGCAGGCCTCGATCAGGTAGCGGTCGTGCGAGACCATCAGCACGGCGCCGGGAAAATCATTGATCGCCTCGGCGAGCGCGGCACGGCTGTCGATGTCGAGATGGTTGGTCGGCTCGTCCAGGATGATCATGTTGGGCGCGGCGAAGGTCGCAAGGCCGAGCAGCAGCCGTGCCTTCTCGCCGCCCGACAGGCTCTTCACCAGCGTATCCCCCGCCTTGCCGGAAAAGCCGATGGCACCGACGCGGGCGCGTACCTTGCTCTCCGGCGCATCCGGCATCAGCTTGCGGATGTGGTCGTAAGGCGAACCGTCGAGATTGAGCTCGTCGACCTGATGCTGCGCGAAATAGCCGACCGAGAGCTTTTCCGCGCGCGTGATCTTGCCGGAGAACGGCGCGAGCCGGCCCGCGAGCAGCTTCACCAGGGTCGACTTGCCGTTGCCGTTGGCACCTAACAGCGCAATGCGGTCGTCGGTATCGATGCGCAGCGTGACGCGGTTCAGCACCGGCTTGTTCGCATCATAGCCGACGGCGACGTCATCGACGGCGATGATCGGCGGCGACAGCGTCTTCTCGGGCACCGGAAACGAGATCTCGTGTACGTCCTGCGTCACCAGCGCGGTGACCGGCTTCATCCGCTCCAGCATCTTCATCCGCGATTGCGCCTGCCGCGCCTTCGAAGCCTTGGCCTTGAATCGGTCGACGAAGGCCTGCAGCCGCTTGCGCTCCTCAGCCTGGCGCTTGGCGTGCTTTGCATCGAGCATTTCGCGCGTGGCGCGCTGCTCCTCGAACGAGGAATAGGTCCCCTTGTAGAGCGTCAGCCTGCGGTGATCGAGATGCAGGATCTGGTCCACGGAGGTGTCGAGCAGGTCGCGGTCATGGCTGATCACGATCACGGTACGCGGATAGTGGGCAAGATGATCCTCCAGCCACAGCGTGCCTTCGAGGTCGAGATAGTTGGTCGGCTCGTCCAGCAGCAACAAATCGGGCGCCGCAAACAGCGTCGCGGCAAGCGCAACCCGCATGCGCCAGCCGCCGGAAAATTCGGCGCATGACCGCGCCTGGTCAGCCGCCGAAAAGCCGAGGCCGCTGAGGATCGCGGCGGCGCGGGCAGGGGCGGAATGGGCGTCGATGTCGACGAGCCGGGTCTGGATTTCCGCGATCCGGTGCGGATCGTGCGCAGTCTCGGCTTCGCGCAGCAGCGCGTCGCGTTCGATATCTGCCTTCAGCACGATCTCGATCAGGCTTTCGGGACCATTGGGCGCTTCCTGCGCGAGGCTGCCGATCCGCCAGCGCGGCGGAATCGTGATGCTGCCGGCTTCGAGCGGAAGATCACCGCGGATGGCATGAAACAGCGTCGACTTGCCGACCCCATTGCGGCCGACAAAGCCGACCCGGGCGCCGGGAATGATCTGGACCGAGCTGTTCTCGATCAGAAGCCGCCCGGCGATGCGGACGGATATGTCGGAGATGGAAAGCATGCGGCGTTGTCACCGGAGCCGCCGCCAAACGCAACCCATCAATCCGGTAAATTATGCTCCAGCTTTTCAACTTTGCAGAGTTGCTCGAACTCGGCCCCGCGGGGCCTTCCTTCGTTTGAGCATGATCTTTTCGGAAAACCGGTTTCCACTTCTCGGATCATGCTCTAATGCAGGCCGTCTTCCTCGCGCCGGCGCAGCTCGTTCAAGAGATGCTGCAACTGAGAGGTCAGCGACGATTCCGGGCGCAAGCTTTGCTGCAGCCGTTCGCCGACCGCGTCGCAAATGGACCGGCAGGTCTTGTGATCGAGCAGCTCAAAATCAGCGTGGCTTCGGCTATTCATGATCGGTCTCTCGGCGAGTTCCATCTCGCCTTGCTTGAGCGAAAGCTCGCAAGGTCAAGTCCGACAGGCTGAATTTGTTTCCGATTGTCGCGCGTCCACATCCACGCTCGTGGGTAGCAGACCAGCGGGTTCCATGCGCAAAAAAGCCCCGGCGTTGCCGCCGGGGCGCTCAAGTCTTGGGGGAGTTTAGGTTGGGGGAGTTCAGGTTGGGGGAGTTCTGGTCAGGTCAGTAGCAGCGGTTGACGAGGCGCCAGCGAGGGCCCCAAGGGGTCGGCACCAGGCGCCGCGTGTAGCAGCCGCCATAACCGGGGCCGCCGTAGTAGGCGGGGCCGCCGACAACGACGCGCGGACCCCAGCCCCAGCCACGATGCCAGCCACCGTGCCAACCGTCCCAGGCCGAGGCGGAGGTCGGCGCCAGCGCAGCCGCGCCGAGCGAGGCCGCGGCAAGAGCGACAAGCGAGAATTTACGTAGCATGGTCGTCTCCTCGAGTTTCGGCGCCGTCGGAAGCGCCGGCGGTGACAATATCGCCCGTGACGCCCTCGCTTTAGCTGTGTGGACAAGCTTCGAAGGCGTCCGATCGATGCAGAGCTTAGGCCGCGCCGCCTGAACGGGAGCGCGACGGCTGCTACAGAATGGGTTCACGTTCGTGAAATTGTCGTAATCCGGGGCCGGCTAAGGCTGTGCCGGCCCCGGGGGCTGACGCTGATCCTGATCGCCAAATCGTGCCCAAACTAAAGGGCGAGGGCGACACCGGGTCGCTTGCCGTCGCAGGATCACGCCGATATAAGCCCCCGCAACTCGTTAACCAGCGTTTGCAAGGACGATATTATGGCGACTGAACGCACTTTCTCGATCATCAAGCCCGACGCGACGGAGCGTAACCTGACCGGCGCGGTCAACGCACTGATCGAGAAGGCCGGGCTCCGGATCGTGGCCCAGAAGCGGATTCGCATGACCCGTGAGCAGGCCGAGACCTTCTATGCCGTCCACAAGGCGCGCCCGTTCTTCGGCGAGCTGGTCGAGTTCATGACCTCCGGCCCGGTCGTGGTCCAGGTGCTGGAAGGCGAGGGGGCGATCGCCAAATATCGCGACGTGATGGGCGCCACCGACCCGTCCAAGGCCGCCGAAGGCACGATCCGCAAGCTCCATGCGAAATCGATCGGCGAGAATTCCGTGCATGGATCCGATGCTCCGGAGACGGCTGCGATCGAGATCGCGCAGTTCTTCTCGGGCAACGAGATCGTCGGCTAATACGCTGGAGGAGTTTCGGTTCTGATGGAATCAGAACCGAAACTCTAGATCTTGTTTTGACGCGTTTTCTTCACGCGAACCGGTGCCCACTTCGCTCGAAAACGCTCTAATACAACGAAGTTGCGGCGGGCTGAGCGTCGCGAGGGGTGGCCGCAAGGCCGAAAGGAAGCGCTGTGGACTGGCTGTGGCAGATCGTTGATCCCGCGAATCTCGCGGCTTTCTTCACGCAGTTCAAGAGCGAGATGGCGACCTCGACGTTCTGGGTCGCCGTCGGCAAGATCATCTGGATCAATGTGCTGTTGTCGGGCGACAACGCATTGGTAATCGCGCTGGCCTGCCGCGGGCTCGCGCCGCGCCAGCGGCTGTGGGGCATGATCTTCGGCGCGGCGGCCGCGGTGATTTTGCGCATCATCTTCACCGGCATCGTCGCGACCTTGATGGAATTCCCTTACCTCAAGCTCGTCGGCGGGTTGGCGCTGATCGTGATCGCGGCAAAGCTGCTCGTTCCCGAACATGATGACGAGGACAGCGTGGATGCGGCCGCGCATCTGTGGGCGGCGGTGCAGATCGTCGTCGTCGCCGACATCGTCATGAGCCTCGACAACGTGATCGCGGTTGCCGCCGCTGCCAATGGCAGCGTGCCGCTTCTGGTGCTCGGCCTTGCGATCAGCGTGCCCCTGATCGTCGCGGGCGCGGCGTTGATCATGGCGCTGCTCAGCAAGCTGCCGGTGCTGGTCTGGGCCGGCGCGGCCCTGCTCGGGTGGATCGCCGGCGATGTGATCGCGACCGATCCGGCGGTCGATCCGAAGCTCGATGCGCTGTTTGCCGGTCCGGTCGGCAACACGCTCGATTCCTGGCTGGGCACGCTCGGCATCGGTCCGCATTTTGCCGGCGGCGGCCATGGCGGCGAGATCGCGCTGGCGCTGCTTGGCGTCATCGTGGTGCTGGTCGTCGGATCGATCTGGCGCCGGCGCGCGCTGCATCACGCCGAGCGGGCCGCCAAGGCGGCCTGAAAGGCTCGATGCTAAGGCTCGATGAGATGAAGTCGAATTGTATCCGCTATGGGTGCTGCCTCTTCACCTCTCCCAAAGGGAGAGGTCGGCGCGTAGCGCCGGGTGAGGGGATTTGCTCGATCGAGGGACCGTAACCCCTCACCCGCGCCTTCGGCGCGACCTCTCCCTTCGGGAGAGGTGAACTTGCGGCCCCAGGCTGATTCAACCAAATGACATCATGCTCTCAGCGCCGTACGATCGAACCGGTGCGTCCGACCAGACGCGCCAGTTGCTTGAAGCGGCTGCCGACGCGGTCGGCGACGAGATCGACCATCCGGTGCTCGAACACCAGCATGAGTTTGCGTCCGTCGGTGCGGAAATGGGTTGCCGGCAGCACGCCGGGCCGTGCCGCCGAGATCAGGTGCGCGACGCGAAACGCGGCGCCAAGCAGGCGCGCGCGTTCGAGCATCGTGTGCGGCACCATCTCCTGGACGATTTCCGGCGGTTCGTTCTCCAAGCTCAGGCCGGCGTAGCGGTAGAATACCGAGAGCGCGACGAAGGTGCGGCCCTGATGGGTGATCGAGCCGAAATTGCCGTTGGTGATGAGGCTGAGCGTTTCCTCGCCGCGGTGATCGGGATGCACCCGCCAGCCGATATCAGACAACAGGCAGGCGGCATGGCGCAGCCTGCGGTCCTCGTCGGTCTCGCGCAGCCTCACGACGCGCACCAGCCGATCGGTCCAGGCGATCAGTTCCTCCGCGTGGCGTGCCGATCGCGAGAGCAGGCCGTTCATGGTCTGCGCTGCGCAGATCAGGCCATCCTTGGCGCGCTCGGCTGGCGGCAGCATTTCGTAGAACAGGCCTTCGCGCACGCCGAAGGTGGAGAACACGATCGTCTTCGGCTTTGCCACCCGGATGATGTATTCAAGAACGAGCGCGGCGTAGGTGAGCAGCGGCCGCCGCGCGTCGGCTACAGCCTCGATATTGGCGAGCAAATTGGCGGCCGCCAGCCGGCGCAAGCGCTGCGCGAAATCGAGCGCGTCGGCGGCGGGAATCGAGTAGCCGTGCATCACCTTGAGCGGATAGCCGCTCTGGATGATGTGGATGCGCGCCAGCGCGCGCCAGGTGCCGCCGACCGCGTAGAAATTGCGGCCGCGGCCCGCCTTAAGTTGCGGAACCTCGGACAGTTCGTTGCGGACGATGCGCTCGGCGCGTTTCAGCGATTTGTGCGAGAGGTCCTGCAGCGCGAGGCTGCCGAGCGGCAGCGTCACGCCGCTGTGGACGCGATTGCCCTTGACGTCGATCAGTTCGACCGAGCCGCCGCCGAGATCGCCGACGATGCCGTCGGGCTTGTGCACGCCGGAGACGACGCCCAGGGCGGAGAGCTTGGCTTCCCGTGGACCCGATAGAATTTCGATCCGCGTTCCGCAGATGCGTTCGGCTTCGGCGATGAAATCAGGACCGTTCCTGGCGTCGCGACAGGCGGCCGTCGCGATCGCATAGACGCGGCCGACCCTCTGGATCCGGCACAGTGCGCGAAACCGCCGCAGCGCCGTCAGCGCCTTTGCGACCGCATCCTCGGCAAGAAGCCCGGTGCTCTGCACCTCGCGGCCGAGACCGCACAGCGCCTTCTCGTTGAACAGCGTGGTGAGGTTACGTGACAGCGACTCGTAGATCACGAGACGCACCGAGTTGGAGCCAATATCGATGACAGCGACGCTGGTAGCGCGCTTGCGCGGTCGCTTCACCGGAAAGTCCCCTTGTGGTGGCTAGAGCATTTTCGGTTCTGATTGAATCAGAACCGAAGCTCTAGATTGTTGTTTTGACGTGTTTTCTTCACGCGAACCGGTGTCCACTTCGCTCGAAAACGCTCTAGCGCTCGTTGCGGCGAGTGAGACGGCGCGGCGAAGATTCCTTGAGAGACTTTCCACGGCCCGACAGACTCGGATTCGTCATGAAGTAATTATGAAGGTTGAAAGGCTCCTCGCCTTTCGCGGCCTTCATACGCGTTGACGATCCATCGGGCAACAATCGCCAGCTCTGCTCCGTATCCTTCAGATTCGCGACCATGATCTGTTCGAGAACCTGCTGATGCACCGTGGGATTTTGCAGCGGGCAGAGCACCTCGACACGGCGGTCGAGGTTCCGCGGCATCATGTCGGCAGAGGAGATATACACAGCCGCTTTCGCGCTGGGCAGCCCATATCCCATGCCGAAGCAATAGATTCGGCCGTGTTCCAGGAAGCGGCCGATCACCGATTTGACGCGGATGTTCTCGGAAAGTCCTGATAACCCCGGCCTGAGGCAGCAGATGCCGCGCACCACGAGCTCGATCGGCACTCCCGCCTGCGATGCTTCATAGAGCGCGTCGATGATGTCGGGGTCGACGAGCGAGTTCATCTTCATCCAAATCGCGGCCGGCCGGCCATGACGCGCGTGACCGATCTCGCCCTGGATGTGCTCGATGATGCGCTTGCGCAGCGTGAGCGGCGACACCGCCATCTTTTCGATGTCGCTCGGCTCGGCATAGCCGGTGACATAGTTGAACACGCGCGCGGCGTCGCGGCCGATGACCGGATCGCAGGTGAAGTAGGAGAGATCGGTGTAGATGCGCGCGGTCACCGGATGGTAGTTGCCGGTGCCGGTGTGGACGTAAGTGGTAAGATTGCTGCCCTCGCGGCGCACCACCATCGACAATTTGGCGTGGGTCTTGAGCTCGATGAAGCCGTAGACCACCTGCACGCCGGCGCGTTCGAGGTCGCGCGCCCAGCGGATGTTGGCTTCCTCGTCGAAGCGGGCCTTCAGCTCGATCAGCGCCGTTACCGACTTGCCGGCCTCAGCCGCTTCCGCGAGCGCGCGCACGATCGGTGAATTCTGCGAGGTGCGATAGAGCGTCTGCTTGATGGCGACGACCTCGGGATCGCGTGCGGCCTGCTGCAGGAACTGCACCACGACGTCGAAGGATTCGTAGGGGTGGTGGACGATCAGGTCCTTCTGGCGGATCGCGGCAAAGATATCGCCGCCATGGTCGCGCACCCGTTCCGGATGGCGCGGCACATAGGGGGTGAATTCGAGATCGGGCCGGTCGAGCCGGGTGAGTTGCGACAGCTCGTTCATGGCCAGCACGCCGTCGACCAGGAAAACCTCGTCGTCGGCGGCGTTGAGTGCGTGCTGCACGAACAGGCGCAGCTCCTCCGGCATCTTGGCCTCGATCTCCAGCCGGATCACCGATCCGCGCCGGCGTCGCTTCAACGCGGTCTCGAACGTGCGGACGAGGTCTTCGGCTTCTTCCTCGATTTCGATTTCGGAGTCGCGGATGACGCGGAAGGCGCCCTGGCCCATGACCGTGTAGCCCGGGAACAGACGTCCGATGAAGAGGCCGGTGGCCTGCTCCAATGTGATCAGGCGCAGCCGGCCCTCACTGGGGATGCGGATGAAGCGGTCAATCTTGCCGGGCATGCGGATCAGCGCGTTCATCGCCTTGCCGTCGGAGATCCGGGACAATTGCAGCGCCACCGTGAAGCCGAGGTTGGGAATGAACGGGAAGGGATGTGCCGGATCGATCGCGAGCGGTGTCAGCAGCGGGAAGATGCTGTGGAGGAAATGATCCTCGATCCAGGCCCGCTCCGTCTTGGTGGCGTCTCGCCCGTCGACGAGCTGGATGCCGACTTCCGAGAGCATCGTGCGCAGGTCGCTCCAGATCGCCTGCTGGTCGGAGGCGAGCTTGGAGACGGTCTGGTTGATCAGGACGAGCTGTTCGGATGGCGTCAGCCCGTCGGGGCTGCGCTCGGGAATGCCTTCACGGACCTGCGCCTTGATACCGGCGACGCGGACCATGAAGAACTCGTCGAGGTTATTGGCTGAAATCGACAGGAATCTCACCCGCTCGAGCGCGGGGTGGCCGGGATTGACGGCCTCTTCCAGCACGCGGCGATTGAAATGCAGCCAGGAAAGCTCGCGGTTGATGAAGCGTTCGGGGCTCGTTGCGATCGCCGGCAGCCCTTCAGCAACCTGTTCTTTCTCTTGTACTTCAATAGGTTGTGCCGATTCCATGAAGTTCTCGATCCATTCGAGTTCAGGCCCAGAGCCACTTAAGCAAATCCAACGCAAACCCTGTGATAAGTGGATGACGTTTCGATGACATTGACGTTCCGGAAGCCCGCGCCGTCAAGTCACAGGGAGCAGGCGTTGCGCCACAGTTCCGCTGCCAGCGCCCGCGTCACCGGCCGGCCGAGCCGCAGCGCCTCGCTGTCGAGCAGCTCCACCGCCTGGCGGGCGGCGGCGTAGGAACGCTCGATCCGGCTGGCGAGATAGCTCACCAGTGATTCGTCTACGGTCATCTGTCGGTCCGTGCAGTATTTGACGATCAGGCCGCGAAACAAGAGATCGTCTGGCGGCAACAATGACACGGTCGGTACCGCGCGCAGCCGTGACCGGAGGTCGCGCAATTCGATCTCGAACGCGGAGGGCGGAATGCGAGCGGTCAGCAGCACGAAGGCTTCGTCCTGGCGGGCAAGATTGAGCAAGTGAAACATCGCGCGCTCGTCGAAGCCGTGCGGGTTCAGGTCTTCGACCACGAGTGCACCCGTCGCAAGGTCCGCCGGCACGGCCTCGGCCGACAGTGCGTGCGCCGCGGTCGAGCGCGCGCCGGCCCGCTCGGCCCAGATCGCGGCGAGGTGGCTTTTCCCTGATCCTTCGGGGCCGACCAGCAGCATGATGCGGTTCGGCCAGTCGGGCCAGCTCTCGATCAGAGCAAGGCCGGCCTCATTCGCCGTTCCCTCCAGGAAGTCGTCGCGGGTCAGGCTCTCCGCATGTGGCAACGCCAACGCAAGCTGACGAGGGTGAACGCTACCTGCCACGCAAAACTCTCCGGGACTTCCGTTCTCTTGACGCGTTTTCTTTACGCGAACCGGTGCCCACTTCGCGCGAAAACGCTCTTTACGCTCTAACGCGCTTCGATCGTGCTCATGTGCCGCACCCACTCCACGAGATAGAGGGAGACGGAAACCAAAGTAAAGATGGTGACAAATCCCATCAGGATCAGATCGTAAGGCCTTGGCTGGAAACCGAAACCGAGTGAGGCCAGCACCAGGGCTGCGAAGGCAACCTGAGCCCCCGTGTTAAGTTTCGAGACCATCAGCGGTTTTATCTCGACCGGCTTGTCGAACAGCCAGGACACAATCACAGCCGCTACGATCATGATGTCGCGCGAGACCACGAGGATGACGAGCCAGCGCGGCACCGCGCCCCAGATCCCGAGCGCCACATAGATCGACACCAGCAGCGCCTTGTCGGCCAGCGGATCGAGCAGCGCGCCGAGCTCGCTCGTCATGTTGAAGCGCTTGGCGAGGAAACCGTCGACGGCGTCGCTGACGCCGGCAATCACGAAGATCGCAAACGCGATTTCCATCTGGCTGGAGACGATCGCCCAGACGATGACCGGCACCAGAATGATGCGGCCCAGCGTGATGATATTGGGTATGCTCAACTCGGTCGC
Organism: Bradyrhizobium sp. Leo78; assembly: GCF_059512425.1. Classification (NCBI taxonomy): domain Bacteria; kingdom Pseudomonadati; phylum Pseudomonadota; class Alphaproteobacteria; order Hyphomicrobiales; family Nitrobacteraceae; genus Bradyrhizobium; species Bradyrhizobium sp. Leo78. The sequence continues at coordinate 209,041 of NZ_JCAMOT010000008.1, read as the reverse complement.
TTCCCGGCTACCGGCCTGAATTCACGGAAGATTCGGCCCTTTTGGGGGCTGAGCCGGCTGTTATCTACATAGTATACCGCCTGCCGCCTTGCGAGCCATTGCGCGGGGGCGGAATTCCTCGTAACCAGCCGTCTTCAACTGGAATTTTGCATGACCGAGCGCAAGAACGGCCTCACTTACGCGGATTCCGGCGTCGACATCGATGCCGGCAACCGGCTGGTCGATCTGATCAAGCCGATGGTCCGCGCCACCGCGCGCGCCGGCGCGGACGCCGAGATCGGCGGCTTCGGGGGTCTGTTCGACCTGAAGGCGGCCGGCTTCAAGGACCCGGTGCTGGTGGCCGCGACCGATGGCGTCGGCACCAAGGTCAAGATCGCGATCGAGACCGGGCTGCATGACGGGATCGGCATCGACCTGGTGGCGATGTCGGTCAACGACCTCGTGGTGCAGGGCGCGGAACCGCTGTTCTTCCTCGACTATTTTGCCTGCGGCAAGCTCGACCCGGAGGCGACCGCCGCGATCGTCGCGGGTGTCGCCGAGGGCTGCCGCGAATCCGGCTGCGCGCTGATCGGCGGCGAGACCGCGGAGATGCCGGGGCTCTACAAGGACGGCGATTACGACCTTGCCGGGTTTGCAGTCGGCGCCGCCGAACGCGGGACGCTCTTGCCGCGGCCGGATATCGCCATCGGCGATGCCGTGATCGGCCTTGCTTCCTCCGGCGTTCACTCCAACGGATTTTCGCTGGTGCGCAAGATCGTCGAGCAGTCGCGCGTCAGCTTCGACGCGCCGGCGCCGTTCTCGCCGGTCATGACGCTCGGCGGCGCGCTGCTGGCGCCGACCAAGCTCTATGTCAAATCGTGCCTGCGCGCGATCCGTGAGACCGGGGCGATCAAGGGGCTCGCCCACATCACCGGCGGCGGCTTCACCGACAACATTCCGCGGGTGCTGCCGAAGCATCTGGGCGTCGGTATCGATCTGGCCCGGCTGCCGGTGCTGCCGGTGTTCAAATGGCTGGCGGAAGCGGGCGGCATCGCCGAGCTCGAACTGCTGCGCACCTTCAACTGCGGCATCGGCATGATCGCGATCGTGAAAGCGGATGCGGTCGAGCGCGTCATGGAGGTGTTCACCGAGAGCGGCGAGACCGTGACGCTGCTCGGTGAGGTGATCCACGCGACCGGCGATCATCGCGTCGTCTACAACGGCCATCTCGATCTTTCGCAATGAAGCGCAAAGTCGCCATCCTGATTTCCGGGCGCGGATCGAACATGGTCGCGCTGATCGAGGCCGCGAAGGCGGAAGACTTTCCGGCCGAGATCGTTGTGGTGATCTCCAACCGAGCCGACGCCGCGGGCCTCGCCAAGGCCAGCGCGAGCGGCATTCCGACCGTCGTCATCGAGAGCAAGCCGTTCGGCAAGGACCGCGCCGGCTTCGAGGCGATGCTGCAGCGTGCGCTCGACGAGAAGAACGTCGAGCTGATCTGTCTCGGCGGCTTCATGCGGCTGTTCACGGCCGAATTCGTGCAGCGCTGGTACGGCAGGATGCTCAACATCCATCCGTCGCTATTGCCGTGCTTCCCCGGCCTCGATCCGCATGGCCAGGCGCTTAAGGCCGGCGTGAAGATCTCGGGCGCAACCGTGCATTTCGTGATCCCGGAGACCGATGCCGGGCCGATCGTGGTGCAGGGCGCGGTGGCGGTCGCCGATGACGATACGCCGGAGACGCTGGCGGCCCGCGTCATCCAGATCGAGCACCAGATCTATCCGGAAGCGCTGCGGCTGCTTGCGGCAGGCCGGCTCAGGCTGGAGGGCGATGTCTGCAAGACCGCGGAGAGCGCAAAGCTATCCGGCACGCTGATTTCGCCCGCGGCGAAATAGTGCAACGCTACATCTGACGCCATAAAGAAATCCCCCCGGGGTGATGCCGGGGGTAGCAATCATGATTGCCTAAGTGGATCGTGATGGAGTCTAGGAGACCTTGAGGTTTTCCGCGGATGCCTTGCCGCGGTTCTCCACCAGGTCGTACTCGATCGTTTGGTTTTCGTTGAGCGTAGAGAGTCCCGCACGCTCAACCGCCGAGATATGGACGAAGACGTCCTTGTCGCCGACGGCCGGCTTGATGAACCCATAACCCTTGGTCGGGTTGAACCACTTGACGGTACCCTTCGGCATCGCCTGTCTCCTCGTCTAGACGTAAAAAAGACGCGGCCACGCTTCGCGCGTGCCACGCCACAAACCGGCTTCCGGCAGTCTGATCAAATTCCGATTCTTAGACTTCAAGGTCACGAAACGCACAGTCGAACGGCCCAATCCGATTGTACCGGTGATTGCAACACGAAAATTGCGGGTTAGCAAGCCTTTGGTGTGCCACGGAAAATCGGTGCTCCGCGGCAACGCCTGTGGCCGATCGACAACAACGTTGCGGCTTCGGGCGAAGTGTGCCGGGCCGCGCGATTGACGGTCCCGGCGAGTTAAGGGCAAATCGGCCGATATCGATCGCTTTTTTCGCATTTTTCAGGCTCGCGTCGTTTGGGAATTAAATACATGCGCTGCTCGTGGCGTCCGTCGCGAGCAAGCACCGCCGGAGGGGGCCGCGGCCTTGCATGGGCGTTTGCGGCCGCGCTTTGCCTGGCCATCGGCACGATCGGTTCGGCGCAGGCGCAATCGCGGCCGCCGACGATGCCCACACTAACCCCGACTCCACCCCCAGCGCCGAGCCCGACGCCGAGCGTAAGTCCGGCGCCGATCCCGTCGCCGACAGCCAGCATCGTTAACGCCGATCTCGCGGCGGGCCCGGCGATAGCCAATCTTGGCAGCAACTTCCTGGAGCGGATCGGCAACCAGGCGACCAGTGGCTTCAACCGCTTATGGCGGACCAACCCCGGTGGAGGAGGTGCCTCCGAGAGCGTCGAGGCGCCGCGCTTTCGCACCTGGTTCGAGGGCTACGGCATCTCCGCGCGCAACGACGCAGTCGGGGATTTCGTCGGCGACCGCCGCAAGACCTGGGGCGGGGTGGCCGGCATCGGTGCGCGGATCGCCCCAGGCATCAATCTCGGTTTCTCCGTCGACCAGAGCCGCACCGACATCGATGTGCCGCTCGCGCTGCAATCGGCGGCCATCGATCTGAGCCAACTCGGTGCCCACGCCACCGTCGACAAGGGGCCGTGGACCTGGGCGATCGCCGTGGTGCACGGCTTCGGCAACATCCGCTCCAGTCGCGATACCGGTCTTGGTTTTGCCACGACGGGTTACAACGCCAAGCTCGATGGCGCGCTGAGCGAGCTCAGCTATTACTGGGACAAGGACCAGAGCCGAATCGTGCCGAAGGCGAGCCTCGAATATGTCCGCGCCAGGACCGGATCGTTCCAGGAATTCGGCGGCCTCGATCCGGTCTTCGCCAGCGCCGCCACCGTGGAGCGGATGCGGGTGATGATCGGGGCGGAAGTCGGACACTACTGGATCTTCGACCAGAAGGTGTTCGACCTCTCGGCCTATGGCAAGTTCGTCGACAATGTCGCGCAGAACTTTGGCGATGTCACCGTCAGCCTCGGCAGCCAGAGCATCACGCTGCAGGGCATTGCCGAAAGCCAATATGGCGCAGATGCCGGCGCGGCGGCGTCGCTCAGCCTGACCAATACCGCGCGGCTCTATCTCAACTACGACGGCAAATTCCGCGCCGCGATGCAGTCGCACCAGGGCACACTCGGCGTCGAGTTCAAGTGGTAGTCGTCTCGGTCGGGAAAGGCTTTGGAGCCACGTAGTTCTGCAATCCGAAATGTTCGCGCGATCCCACCATGAGCGGCGTCAATTCGTCGGGATGGATGAATTCGTCTCGGAAGCAGGCATAGACCTTGGGATCGAAGATGCTCTTCAGCCATTCGATCATCAGCGTGTGACGGTCCGAGTGGCGGAACTGACGATGATAGCAGAGCCATAGATCCAGTTGGTGGTTGACGCCGAGGTCGACCGCGACCAGCGGCGCGCCGAGCGCAATCACCGAGCTCGGCAGGAAGCCGATTCCCGCGCCCTGTTCGACGGCGTAGAACGCGGCCACGCTGGAATTGGTGGAGATGCCGACGATGCCCTCCAGCGAGTCCACGCCGAGGATCCGCTTGTAGGTGCCGTCGCCATGCGGCACGCCATCCTGCTTGACGATGCGATGGTGCCTTAGCTCGTCGAGCGACGTCGGCAGGCCGTAGGCATCGCAATAGGCTTTCGAGGCGAAAGCGTGGATGTGCAACCGGCCGATCTTCGTCGCGATCAGTTCGGGATCGCTGGGGCGCTCGACCTGCAGCGAGATGTCCGCCTCCTGCCGCGGAACTTCAGCGCAGTCAGATACGCAACGCAGCTCGACGATGATGTTGCGATAGGTCCGCTCGAACGTGATCAGGCGCGGCAGCACCCAGAAGTTCCCGGGTGCCTCGGTCACCGCGATCCGCACGGTGCCGCTCACCTCCGCCGGCGCCCGCGCGCGCCTGACGATGTTGAGGCTGAGACGCTCCATCTGTTCCACATCGAACAGCAGCGCCCGTCCTTCGCCGGTCAGCGCCAGTTGTGCCTCGTCGCGCGAAAACAGTTGGCAGCCGAGATCGTCCTCGAGCTTGTCGATCTTGCGCATCATTGCGGTTGCCGGCACGCCGAGGACGTCGGCGGCGCGGCTGAAGCTGCGGCTCCGTGCGCAGAGCAGGAACACCCGCAAATCTCCCCACTCAGGGCGAAGCGCGTCTTCAAGTTTCTTGCGCTGCATGGGCGCAGCGCTGCCGACCAGATCATGCGGCATACGTTTCTTGTCCCGTGTAAAGGGATGATGCCGCAACCTATGGGATGAAAGTGCACAAAGTGTTGCTTGCGACCTGGAATTTCAACACAAGTCCGCTGGGTTTGCGCACGGCGATAACTACCCGGCTACTCCTTGGCGCGTTCCACCTTGACCACGCGTCCCTTGTCGATCGCAAGCGCCAGCCGGCCGTGCTTGAGCTTGAGCGCCGCTTCGCCGAATAATTCGCGGCGCCAGCCGTGCAGGGCGGCGACGTCGGCATGATCGTCGGCGGCGATCTGCTCGAGATCGTCGACGGTCGCGATCACCTTGCTTGCGACTGCGTGCCGCTCGGACGTCATCCTGAGCAGCACCTTCAACAGTTCGACGATCGCTGCACCGTTGGAATTGTTGCGCGGCTTCTCGATCTTCGGCAGCTTGGCGAAATCCCGGGCGAGCCCGCGCTGCACGGCGGCAATGATGTCCGTGCCCCATTTCGAGCGCTCAAATCCTTTCGGCAGCGAGCGTAGGTTGGCAAGCTTCTCCAGCGACGTCGGCGCATGCGTTGCGATATCGCCCACCGCCTCGTCCTTCAGCACGCGCGAACGCGGCACGTCGCGACTCTGCGCCTCCTGCTCGCGCCATGCGGCGACCTCGATCAGCACCGCGAGCTCGCGCGGCTTCCGCACCCTGGTTTTCAGCCGCTCCCAGGCGCGCTCCGGATGGAAGTCGTAGGTGCGGGGCGAGGTCAGGATCTCCATCTCCTCGCTGACCCAGTCGTTGCGGCCGCGCTTCTTCAGGTCGGCATCGAGCGCGGTGAAGACGTCGCGCAAATGCGTGACGTCGGAGACCGCGTATTGGGTCTGCTCGGCGCTGAGCGGGCGGCGCGACCAGTCGGTGAAGCGGTGGGTCTTGTCCGGCCGATGGCCGGTGATGCGCTCGACGAGCTGGTCATAGGCGATGCTGTCGCCATAGCCGAGCACCATGGCCGCAACCTGCGTGTCGAAGATCGGGTGCGGGATGGTGTTGGCGCGGTGCCAGACGATCTCGATGTCCTGCCGGGCGGCGTGGAATACCTTCAGCACCTGCTCGTTGGCCATCAACTTGAAGAACGGTGTGAGGTCGATGTCGGGAGCGAGCGCGTCGATCACGACGGCCTCGTCCGGGCTCGCCATTTGCAGCACGCAGAGCAGGGGGTAGTAGGTCGTTTCCCGCAGGAACTCGGTGTCGACGGTGATAACGGGGTGGGCGGCCAAGCGGTCGCAGGCCGCCTGCAGTTCCCAGGTGGTGTTAATCAGATCCATGAACAGTCCATGACGCTTCCGACACGCGTTCTGCCGAAAGCGCAGGTATGTCAAGGGGCTTGGCTGCAATTCTGGCCCTGCATAGGCTCAGGTCAGGCCGCGCGGAACAGGCGGCGGACGCCGCGTGGGCGTCGCAGGGCGCGAAAACGGTGGTTGGGCCGCCGCCTTACTCGTGACGACCGTGCCTGGAGGGCCGCCGAGCGGCGGGCATTGCGAGCACGACCAGGCAGAGAGCCACCATCGCCATTCCCACGAATTCAAGAGCAAAGGCTTCCATCGGCAATCTCCCTAACAAAGTCGTAAGACTTGTCGGGATCGGGTTGACGGTCTGTTAAGGGATTTGGTTACCGGCCGTCCGCCGCCGCGATGGTGGATGCCGGGTTAATGGCGGGGCCGCGTGACGGTCGCTGGTGAGGCGGGCACTGATGTCACCCCCTCATGGTGAGGAGCGCACCGGGTCCGCGCAAAGCGCGGCCCGAATGACAGGCTCCGTGCGTCTCCGGAGGCTGCTTCGCATCGCCTTGAGAACCATGAGGCCCCGCCGGTGGCCTCGCCCTTCGAGACGGTCGCTTCGCAACCTCCTCAGGGTGAGGGAATGGCTCGAGTACCCATCCTGCGGTTAACGAATAGCCCGACAGTGTTGGCTGCCGGGCGCACGTAAATATGCCTACATGAACGCCTCACCCTAGAACACGAAGGCGACCGAAATCCTATCCGGGAAAACACTGGTCAAGCGTCACAGGATCGCCGCGCCAATTCCCGCGATGGCGCTGAAGGCGACGACCACGAGCGGCGGTGCGCGCCAGGCGATGAGCAGCACGAATCCGACGAGGGCAATCGCAAAGTCCGTGGGCGTCTGCACCGTGTTGGTCCATACCGGATTGTAGAGCGCCGCGCCCAGGATGCCGACGACCGCTGCGTTCACGCCGCGCATCATCGCCTGGGCGCCCGCACGTTTGCGAAAGCTGTCCCAGTACGGCAGCGCTGCCAGCAGGATCAGGACGCCCGGAAGGAATATGCCGAACAAGCCGATGAGGGCTCCGGCGATGCCGTGCGGCGACGTTTTGACGACGGCGCCGAGATAGGCGGCGAAGGTGAAGAGCGGTCCTGGGACGGCCTGGGCGGCGCCATAGCCGGTCAGGAATACGTCGTCGCCGACCCAGCCCCGCGTCACCACGGCCTCGCGCAGCAGCGGCAGCACGACATGGCCGCCGCCAAACACGAGCGCGCCGGAGCGATAGAAGGCGTCGAACAAGGCAATGCCCGCGTACGGCCACAGCCGTGCCAGGACCGGCAGGCCGACGAGCAGGATCAGGAACGCCGCCAGTGCGACGAGGGCGGCGGCGCGGGACACCGGCACGGCGAAATGGCTTTCTCCGCTCGGCTGCGCGGCGCGGCAGAGCCATAGTCCGGCGATGCCGCCGAGCAGGATCGCGCCGATCTGCGCTACCGATGATGTGCTGAACAGGATGATGAGTGCGGCGACCGTCGCGATCGAGGCGCGCTCGCGGTCGGGGCATAGGGTCCGCGCCATGCCCCATACCGCTTGAGCTACGATCGCGACCGCCACGAGTTTGAGGCCGTGCACCAGCCCCGTTCCGACCGGTCCGCTCAAGGCGCTGGCGCCATAGGCAAACAGCAGGAGCGCGATGGCTGATGGCAGCGTGAAACCCGTCCATGCCGCCAGCGCGCCGCGATAACCTGCGCGCATCAATCCGAGCGAGAAACCAACCTGGCTGCTCGCCGGACCGGGCAGGAATTGGCAGAGCGCCACGAGGTCCGCATAGGATTGTTCGTCGAGCCATTTGCGGCGCTCGACGAATTCGCTACGGAAATAGCCGATATGGGCGATCGGGCCGCCGAACGACGTCAGCCCGAGCTTGAGGAAGACCAGAAGCACTTCGAGCGGCGAGCCCGCGCGTGGAGGTTTGGCCTCGCTGTCTGAAGTCCGCTCAATGTTCATCGTCCAGAATTCCCATCAGACAAGTTCCCGCGCCGGGATCGATGCAGGAACCGCAGTTCTCTTGAACTGTTAACGCGCCAACCGTGACGCCCGTCCATCGACTGCGTCGGGCTATCACAACTCAGCACGCAGGAGACTGGTCATGGCAAGTGCCGCCGAACGGGATCTCCGCCATCATACGCAGAAAATGCGAAAGGCGTTACACGACATAAAAACCCACCTTCGCGAGGACATCGCGAAGGTCGATGAACCACAGCTCAAGGCCATGTTCGAGACTTCAGCCGAGGTGATCGGCGGGCTGGAAAAAGCGTTCACGGATTACGAGCAGAAGAACGAAGCGGCTTGGCGCTAGAGCAGGATGACGGCGGGCATCATCCCTGTGAGGAGCCTGTGAGATGAACCGGGATGTCGATATCAGGAAACGCGCTCTGATCACGGGGACTGCCGTGACGGGAATCATCGCGACCGCGGGACTGATCCCGCCGTCACTCGCTGTAGCGCGGTCCAAGGAGGAAAAGGAGAAGACAGAGGTCACGCCGCCGGAAGATTTGATGCGCGAGCACGGCGTGCTCGATCGGGTGCTTCTGGTCTACGAAGCGGGGCTCCGCAAGTTTGCCGCTAAGGAGGATTTCGACCCCTCGGTCATGACGCGCGCTGCCGAGATCGTGCGCGACTTCATCCACAACTATCACGAGGAGTCGGAGGAGCACGCGGTCTTTCCACGCTTCAAGAAAGCCGGAAAGATGGTCGACCTCGTCGACACGCTGCTGATCCAGCACAAGGCCGGGCGGGGTGTGACCGAGACGATCCTCCGAACGGCACCGGGCAGTCGGCAGGATGGCGAGGACCGGCGACAGCTTACCGACTCGGTTCGCGCCTTCATCGCGATGTATCGTCCCCACGCAGCGCGCGAAGACACCGAGCTGTTCCCGATGCTGAGGAGCCTGGTTTCCGCGCATGGGTTCGATGCAATGGCCGAGGATTTCGAGCGAAAGGAACATCAGCTCTTTGGCGACGACGGGTTCGAGATGATGACAAAGCGGGTGGCTGATCTGGAACGACAAACCGGGATCAACGATCTCTCCCAATTCACCCCGCGATGAAACGCGCGCCGCAGTTGCGGCAGATCAATACGAGGTGGGCCAGCGGCACTAGGATATCAATGTAGCCGAACAGCTTGACGGGCAGGTTGTTGAGGTTATGGGGCTCGGCCTCCTAGGCACACCGGGCCCCACCTTAAATCTTCGTAAGATTGAGTGGAGCGAAATCCGTAGGATGGGTAGAGCGAAGCGAAACCCATCATTCGCGGCTTGCTCATCGCGATGGGTTTCGCTTTCGCTCTACCGATCCTACCGCGATTATCATCGTTCGATGGTGCCGGTGCGACGGATTTTCTTCTGCAACAGCATGATGCCGTAGAGCAGGGCCTCTGCGGTTGGCGGACAACCGGGGACGTAGATGTCTACCGGGACGATGCGGTCGCAGCCGCGCACGACTGAATAGGAATAGTGATAGTAGCCACCGCCATTGGCGCAGGAGCCCATCGAGATCACATAGCGCGGCTCCGGCATCTGGTCGTAGACCTTGCGCAAGGCGGGAGCCATCTTGTTGCAGAGGGTTCCCGAGACGATCATCACATCGGACTGTCGCGGTGAGGCGCGTGGCGCGGCGCCGAAACGCTCGATGTCATAGCGCGGCATAGAGACCTGCATCTGTTCGATGGCACAGCAGGCAAGGCCGAAGGTCATCCACATCAGCGAACCCGATCGCGCCCATGTCACGAGGTCATCGAGCGGCGCGACGAAGTAGCCGCGATCGCCGAGGTTATGCTCTACATTTTCTGCCAGTGACAGGGTGTCCAACATACGCGGTCTCCCAACACTCAGGCGGTATGTCCGCCCGGATCGGCATTCTTTGGTGTCTTCTTGGCCCGTTGCGGCGTCATCCTTGCCGGGTCCGGTTGCCCGGGCACTCCGCGCGGACCGAATTGCTGTCGTTGAAGATCATCCTCGGAGAACTCAGGCTCGACGCCGTTCGGCTCGACGCGCTTTATCGGAGTTCCCGGATCGCGATTGCGCTCGTTCATGCCATGCTCCATCGCTGATGGGTGTCGGGCCAACGACGGGAGCGGCGAATTGTTGCTAAGGAAGGCAGGCAAGCTCAGCGCGTCATTCCGGGATGCGCCGTAAGGCGCAGGCCGGAATCCATTGGACCGCCTGCGCTGCCGGCGAAATGGATTCCGGGCTCGATGCTTGCGCATCGCCCCGGAACGACGGGGAGGTCGGCTCACGTCCCGCAAAATGTCTGCAGCACGCGCTGATCCGGCAGCGGCGGCTCGGCGTAAGCTGCGTATTGCGGCTGGTCGTCGTAGGGTTTTGACAGCACCGTCAACAGTTCCTCGAACGGCGCGTAGTTGTCATCGTTCGTCGCCGCCGCAATCACTGCTTCGACGCGGTGGTTGCGCGGGATGAAGGCGGGGTTGACGACGCACATGGCCGAGTGGCGCTCGGACGGCGTTTGTGGCTCGAGGGCAAGGCGTTCCCGCCAGCGCGTGGCCCATTCGTCGAAGGCCTGCGGATCCATGAACTGGGCGCGGACGTTCTCGTCGGCCGATGCATCCAGGGCTGCATCGCCGAGGCGGCGGAAGGTGAGGGTGAAGTCGGCCTGGTTTTTCGCCATGGCATCCAGGAGACCCTCGATCAGCGCCTCATCGCCGTCGCGTTCGCTAAACAGGCCGATCTTCCGACGCAGACCCGCTGCATAGGCGGCGCTGAACTTCTCGGAGAAATCGCCGAGGATGAATTGCGCCTGTTCGATCGCCTTCTCCTGGTCGTCGGAGAACAGCGGCAGCAGGCATTCAGCCAATCGCGTCAGATTCCACAGCGCGATCCGCGGCTGGTTGCCATAGGCGTACCGGCCCATCTCGTCGATTGAAGAGTAGACTTGCGCGGGGTTGTAGTCGTCCATGAAGGCGCAGGGGCCGTAGTCGATGGTCTCGCCCGAGATCGAGGTGTTGTCGGTGTTCATCACGCCGTGGATGAAGCCGACCAGGAGCCAGCGCGCGACGAGCTCGGCCTGGCGGGCGACGACGCCTTCGAGCAAAGCGTGATACGGACGATCCGACTTTGCCACTTCAGGATAATGCCTGTTGATCACGTGATCGGCGAGGGCACGCACGCCATCGGTGTCGCCGCGGGCGGCGAAGAACTGGAAGGTGCCGACGCGCACATGGCTCGCCGCCACACGTGTCAGCACCGCGCCGGGAAGCGCGGTCTCGCGGATCACATGCTCGCCGGTGATGACGGCCGCGAGCGAACGCGTCGTGGGAATGCCCAATGCGAACATCGCTTCGCTGACGATGTATTCGCGCAGGACCGGGCCGAGCGCGGCGCGGCCATCGCCGCGGCGTGAGAACGGGGTCGGGCCGGAACCCTTGAGCTGGATGTCGCGGCGGACGCCGTCCCGGTCAATGACCTCGCCGAGCAGGATGGCACGGCCGTCGCCAAGTTGCGGAACGAACTGGCCGAACTGGTGGCCGGCATAGGCCATCGCGATGGGGTCGGCGCCCTCGGGCAGGCGCTTGCCGGCGAGGATTTCCGCCCCTTCCGGGGTGTCCAGAAGGTCCGGATCGAGCCCGAGTTGAACCGCGAGCGGCCGGTTGAGCTTGATCAGGCGCGGGGCGGCAACCGGGGTCGGCGCGACACGGGCGAAAAAGTTCGCCGGCAGTGCCGCATAGGAGTTCTGGAAGGGGAAATGCACCGTCATAGTGTAAAGATAGGCTCGGGCCCCGATTAGGCAAACACTTCGCGCCATCGGGGCCGAAAATGTCCGGTTCGGGCGCAAATCAGGGCGTTCCCTTGGTTGCCGCACCTCGCGGCCTCGGGTAAACCGACCCCCAAATTCGGGCAGGCCGCTGGCCGCCCGATTCGAACCCTCCGACATCTGTTTGGGAAGTCCATGCATCGCTACCGGTCACATACATGCGGCGCGCTCCGCGAGAGCCACATCGGCGAGACGGTCCGCCTTTCCGGTTGGGTCCATCGCGTTCGCGACCATGGCGGCGTGCTGTTCATCGACCTGCGCGATCATTACGGCATTACGCAATGCGTGGCGGACCCGGATTCGGCGGCGTTCCACGATGCCGAAAAGCTGCGCTCGGAATGGGTGGTGCGGATGGACGGCAAGGTCCGCCGCCGCCCCGAAGGCACCGACAACCCGGAACTTCCGACCGGGCAGGTCGAGATCTATGTCAGCGAGATCGAGGTGCTCGGCCCCGCCGCCGAGCTGCCGCTGCCGGTGTTCGGCGAACAGGAATATCCTGAAGACATAAGGCTTAAGTACCGTTTCCTCGACCTGCGTCGCGAGAAGCTGCACCAGAACATCATGACCCGCGGCGCGATCGTCGATTCCATGCGCAAGCGGATGAAGGAGCAGGGGTTCTTCGAATTCCAGACGCCGATCCTCACCGCATCCTCGCCGGAGGGCGCGCGCGACTTCCTGGTGCCCTCGCGCATCCATCCCGGCAAGTTCTACGCGCTGCCGCAGGCACCGCAGCAGTACAAGCAATTGATCATGATGTCGGGCTTCGATCGCTACTTCCAGATCGCGCCCTGCTTCCGCGACGAGGATCCGCGCGCCGACCGCCTGCCGGGCGAGTTCTACCAGCTCGACGTCGAAATGAGTTTTGTGACTCAGGACGACGTATTTGCGGCGATGGAGCCGGTCATCACGGGCGTGTTCGAGGACTTCGCCAAGGGCAAGCCGGTCACCAAGAACTGGCCGCGGATTCCATTTGCTGAGGCGATCCGCAAATACGGCACCGACAAGCCCGATTTGCGCAACCCGATCGTGATGCAGGAAGTCTCCGAGCACTTCCGCGGCTCCGGCTTCAAGGTGTTCGCGCGGATGCTGGAAGACCCGAAGAACCAGGTGTGGGCGATTCCGGCCAAGGGCGGCGGCAGCCGCGCGTTCGCCGACCGCATGAACTCCTGGGCGCAGGGCGAGGGCCAGCCGGGCCTCGGCTACATCTTCTGGCGCGAAGGCGGCGAGGGCGCGGGCCCGCTTGCGAACAACATCGGTCCCGAACGGACCGCTGCGGTCCGTGAACAGCTCGGCCTGCAGGAAGGCGACGCGGCATTCTTCGTCGCCGGGGAGCCCGACAAGTTCTGGAAGTTCGCCGGCCTCGCGCGCACCAAGCTCGGCGAGGAATTGAACCTGATCGACAAGGACCGGTTCGAGCTCGCCTGGATCGTCGACTTCCCGATGTATGAGTACAACGAGGAAGACAAGAAGGTCGACTTCTCGCACAACCCGTTCTCGATGCCGCAGGGCGGATTGGAAGCGCTGCAGACGCAGGATCCGCTGACCATCAAGGCCTTCCAGTACGACATCGCCTGCAACGGCTATGAGATCGCCTCCGGCGGCATCCGCAACCACAAGCCGGAAGCGATGGTGAAGGCGTTCCAGATCGCGGGCTATGGCGAAGAGGACGTGGTCGAGCGTTTCGGCGGCATGTACCGCGCCTTCCAGTACGGCGCGCCGCCGCATGGCGGCATGGCGGCGGGGCTCGATCGCATCGTGATGCTGCTCTGCGGCACCACGAATTTGCGCGAGATCTCGCTGTTCCCGATGAACCAGCAGGCGGGCGATCTCCTGATGGGGGCGCCGTCGGAAGCCACGACGAAGCAGCTCCGCGAACTTCATATCAGGGTGAATTTGCCCAATAAGTGATGCTCAGAGTCCCGTCGAGGCCTCGACCTGGAATTGCGCGAGCGCGATCAGCGGGTCGGTCTTGAGGAGCTGAACGAGCTGAAGCCCCGGCACCTTGCCGCGGGGCGTCAGCTTGATGATCAGCGTTTGTCCGGGACTCTCGACAAAGCGGACCACGGCGTCCACCGCGGCGGCGGCATCGGGATTGGCGGCGACGGCTTGGCCAAACGCCTTGATCTGGTCGATGATGGCACCTCTCGCCGCCTCGCGACTGACATTCTGAGCTCGGGCATATTGCGCGACGATCAGATCGACGCAGCCACCGTCGCGCAAGCTGAGCTCGATGGCTCCGGCCTCAATCTGGCCGGCGAGGCTCGCTGCTTGCATCGGATCGGTGGAGAACACGGCTCGCGGCACATTGGCGAGCGCAACGCGGGCGGACGCCTTCAGCAGGTTGCCGATCTCGAGGCTTGCGGGCGCGAGCACGAAGGCGCCGGACTGTTCGGTCCAGCCCGCGCCGAGATCCAGGGCGATGGCCGCCCGGTCGATGCCGGCCGCCACAAGCGGCTGCATCGCCGGATCGGTCCCGTCTACGGGCACGTTCAGCTTCGCCACCAGATGCGCCTTGCTTGGGACGGGGCCGACGAACTGGCCCCAGCTCAGGCTGATGGTGTCGATATTGACGAGCTTGTCGGTGTCGCGGAAGGGCGTGGCCGCGCCCTTGACCTCGATGCCTTCGAGCACCCTGAACAGACCGAAAATTTCATCCGGCGTGGTCCTTGGCTCGGCGTTGGCGCGCGCCGCGAAGCGCATCAATTGCGGGATGTCGAAGGAATTCAGCGCAAGACGGTCGAACCTGAACGGCCCCTTTGGCGTCTCGACGTCCAGGCCCTCAAGCGCCAATTGGCCGCGGCCGTTTTCCAGATTGGCGCGGATCGCCGCCAGCTTGAAAGGCCCCTGCGGCGTCAGCATCGTGTGTCCGCGCAATTCCGCATTGCCGATGCGGATGCCCTCATAGACGTCAGCCATCTTCGCCATGATCTGGCGCGCCTGAGTCTGGGTCGGAGGGCCGGCTCCGGGCTGCGGCATCAGCGCGAGGATCGCCGCCAGTTGCAGCTTTGACGGCCGCACGGCGATATCGTCGACCGTGATGCTGTCGATCTGCGCCCGCATGCCCTGGTCGGTGGCCAGCACATAGGGGCCGGCCGAGACTTGCCGGTAGATGCGGTGATAGCTGTCGTCGTTCGACCTCCCGGGATCGAGCACGGTGCCGGCCGCAGCGGCGTCGAAATCATGGGCGACGAGATTGGAGAGAGTGCCGGTCAGTTTCGCGCGCTTGCCCGCCTGCGGCGTGTTCACCGTGAAGGCGAAGCTGTCCGCCTCGGTGCTGGCGACCTTGCCATCCCTGATGTCTTGTAGCGCAACGCCCGAATAGGCGAACTCGCCACCATCAGGCGTCGCCGCGCCACCATTGATCGTGCCGGTCACCGACGGGATTATGACCGATGAGGCCGCAACCGCAGTGAACTGCTGGAGCGCAAAGCGATAGATGTCGAGCAGGGATTCGGAGGCCGGCAGTTGCGCCGGGGTGGAGGGGCCGGAATAATCCTTCACCGTGAAGCGCGGCACCTTGTAGGTCACCCTGGCGGGGACCTTGTCGGTCACCTCGGTTGCCAACTCGATATCAGCCAGCTCGATGCTCTCCGCGGAGACCCGGGTCCGGTCGGGCTGGCGGACACCGGTGGCGGTCAGGCTCGCGATCCTTAAGCGCGCCGGTGGCTGCGCCGCCGATTCGCCCACGATGTCCACGACCGTGACGGTGCGCGCCAGCATATCCACCGTCACCTTGCCATGGCTGGCCTTGCCGCCGGCGGCGCGCACCTGCGCGAAGGCGGCCTCGATGCCGCTGGTCATGCGATGCTGCACGTAGAGATTGAAGCCGAGCAGGCCGGCGGCGGCGACCACGACCGCGGCGATCAGGCCGATCAAAATCCGTATCATCCGGTCAGCTCCGAATTACCGATCATCCCGGGGACAAATTGCCATGTTCTCAAGGGGATGACCGGAGAAGGAAAGGGCGGTATGGCTTCAAATATTGCGCAGGCGGGCGGCTGTTGACGGGAGTGCGATCCGATGTTGCATCGAGGGGGCCCGGCGTGCTTCACATCCGGCTCCATCTGCCGGACAACTGGCCTTGTTAGACTGCATAGAACAAGACTTGCATAGAATAAGAGCTTGAGGCCGGAAACGCGAGAGTACGATGTCATCCTCTTCTGAAGATCTCCATTCGGCGGCGCTGGCCTATCACCGGCTGCCGCGACCGGGCAAACTCGAAATACAGGCGATCAAGCCGCTCGCCAACCAGCGCGACCTGGCGCTCGCCTATTCGCCCGGCGTCGCCGCCGCCTGCACCGAGATCGCGAAGAACCCCGCCGAGGCGGCCTCGCTGACGGCGCGCGCGAACCTGGTCGCGGTGGTCAGCAACGGTACCGCGGTGCTTGGGCTCGGCAATATCGGCCCGCTGGCCTCGAAGCCGGTGATGGAAGGCAAGGCGGTGCTGTTCAAGAAATTCGCCGGCATCGACGTGTTCGACATCGAGATCAAGGCCGACACGATCGAGCGCGTGGTCGAGACGGTGGCGGCGCTGGAGCCGACCTTCGGCGGCATCAATCTGGAGGACATCCGCGGTCCGGAGTGTTTCGAGATCGAGGCGCAGCTCAAGGAGCGGATGAAGATCCCGGTCTTCCATGACGACCAGCACGGCACCGCGATCATCGTCGGGGCTGCGATCGTCAATGCGCTGCTGCTGAACGGCAAGAAGCTGTCCGAGGTGAAGATCGTCTGCTCCGGCGCGGGTGCAGCCGCGATCGCTTGCCTCAATCTGCTGGTGTCGATGGGGGCGCAGCGCAAGAACATCTGGGTCTGCGACATTGACGGCGTCGTCCATGAGGGCCGCAACACCTCGATGGACCGCTGGAAGGCGGTCTACGCGCAGAACACGGATGCGCGGGTGCTGGCCGACGTGATCGGCGGCGCCGACATCTTCCTCGGCCTCTCGGCGCCGAATGTGCTGAAGCCGGAAATGGCAAAGCAGATGGCGGAGAACCCGCTGATCATGGCGCTCGCCAACCCGGTGCCGGAGATCATGCCGGACGAGGCGCGGAAAGCGCGCCCCGACGCCATGATCTGCACGGGACGTTCGGACTTCCCGAACCAGGTCAACAACGTCCTGTGCTTTCCCTTCATCTTCCGCGGCGCGCTCGACGTCGGTGCGACCGCGATCAACGAGGCGATGAAGCATGCGGCGGTCGACGCGATCGCGCAGCTCGCGCGCGATCCGCCCTCGGATGCGGTCGCGTCGCGCTACGACACCGGTGAGACGCAGGGTTTCGGGCCCGGCTCGCTGATCCCAAGCCCCTTCGACCCGCGCCTGATCCTGCGCATTGCGCCGGCGGTGGCAAGGGCGGCGATGGAATCGGGCGTAGCGACACGGCCGATCAAGAATTTCGACGAATACACCGCGCTGCTCGAGCGCTTCGCCTTCCGCTCCGGCCTCGTCATGAAGCCGATGTTCGCCAAGGCCAAGACGCAGCCGGTGCGCGTGATCTACGCCGAAGGCGAGGACGAGCGCGTGCTGCGCGCCACGCAAGTGGTGCTGGAAGAGAAGCTGGCGCGGCCGATCCTGGTCGGGCGGCCCTCGGTGGTGGAAGCCCGCATCAAGCGGTTCGGCCTTGCGATCCAGGCCGGCAAGGATTTCGACCTCGTCAACCCCGAGGACGATCCGCGCTATCGCTCCTATGTGCAGTCCTATATCGAGGTCGCCGGCCGGCGCGGCGTGACGCCGGATGCGGCACGCACGGTGGTGCGCACAAACAACACTGTCATCGCGGCGCTCGCGGTGGTGCGCGGCGAGGCGGATGCCATGCTGTGCGGCGTCGAGGGCCGCTACATGAGCCATCTGCGCCACGTGCGCGAGATCATCGGCTTCCTGCCTGGGGTCAGCGACTACGCGGCGCTGGCGCTGATGATCTCGACCAAGGGCGCCTATTTCATCGCCGATACGCAGGTACGGCCGAATCCCAGCCCGGAAGAGCTGTCGGAGATGGCCTCGCTCGCGGCGATCCACGTCCAGCGCTTCAACTTCAAGCCCAGGGTCGCGTTCGTGTCGCATTCGGATTTCGGCAGCTACGACACTGAATCCTCGCGCAAGATGCGGCGCGCCACGCAGCTCCTTAAAGAAAAGCATCCGGAGATCGAGGCCGACGGCGAGATGCAGGGCGACACCGCGCTGTCCAAGGCCGTGCGCGACCTGGTGCTGCCGGCATCGAAGCTGGAAGGCGAGGCCAACATCCTGATCATGCCGAATCTCGATGCGGCCAACATCGCCTACCAGATGATCAAGTCGCTCGGAGACGCGCTTCCCGTCGGCCCGATCCTGATAGGCCCGGCGCGGCCGGCGCATATCCTCACGCCGTCGGTGACGGCGCGCGGTGTCCTCAACATGACGGCGGTCGCCGCGGTCGAGGCGCAGGAGCGTGCGGGCCGCGCGCAGCCGACCTTGTTCGGCTAGAGCATGATCCGAAAAGCTCCTGCTCAAACAAGAAGATGAGATCATGATCCGATTCATCGGATCATGATCTTGGCGGAGACGAATTCGAATTGCTCGCGGCAGGCGGAACGACCATAATCGTTCCGGGCTCGGTTCACGACTGCGATCAATGGGGACGACTATGCCGGGGTTCATTGCTTTCGGACGAGTTTTGTTCGCCGTCCTGTTCATCTATTCGGGAGCAACCAAGCTGTTGGCGATCCAGGCGACCGCGGATTCCTTCGCAGCCAAGATCACCATTCCCGAGATTGCAGCGCCCTATGCGCACCAGCTTGAAACCTTGGCGGCAATGCCGATCATGCAGTTGATCGCGATTTCGGTCGGCGTGTTCGAAGTCATCGCCGGCCTGATGATCGCATTGAACTGGCTGGTGCGATTCTTCTCGATCCTGCTCATCATCCTCGTGGTCGGCGCGACCTTCTACTTCCACGATTTCTGGAATCAGCCGGCGCCTGACAACGCCCACACGCTGATGGAGGCGCTGAAGAACCTGTCGATCATCGGCGCGCTGTTCATCCTCGCCGGCTACGGCCGCACGCCGCGGAGCACTGAGGCAGCTTACGGTGATGCGTGAGAGACTTGTAGCCCGGGTGGAGCGGAACGCGTAACCCGGGATGGCGGTATCCGTATTTGCGAGCGGCGCCGGGTTATGCTGGCGCTGGCGCTTCCACCCGGGCTACGGCAGCCTCACGCTGTGTCGCGCCGCCACGGCGTGACGGTGACGCCTTGGTTCGCATCGAGGATTTGCGGCTCGCCCGGCTTCAATCCGTGGGATGCAAGGATCTGCTGCGGCGAGCGGGCAGGGACGCCGGGAAAACAGGGTTCTCCGTCCGGCAGGTTCACCCCCGGCGCCTGCGACAGCCAGAACGTGTCGTAGCGGTCCATGAACATATCGAACACTGAAGGACCGCCGATGATCGCGACAGTGCCGGAGGTGACACCCGCTTGCGCGCTCGCCGTCTCGAACGAGGCGCCGGCGGGATTCCAGAGCGTAGCTTTCGGATTCGCGGGATCGGCCGCGATGGCGGGGACCTTGCGCGTCACGATGATGCGTTTTCGCTGTGGCGAGTTCGGCTGGTCTTCGTAGGAATTGCGGCCATGCACGATCAAGTCGGCACGGTCGAGGGCGGCGGAGAAGAATCTCTTGTCGCCCTCGAATTTCAATTCGTTCGGCATCACATTATTTGCGTTCGCCAGCCGGCCATCGGCGGAGACAATCACATAGCCTTCGAAACGCAACGCCGGCACGACGACTCGGGAGGCTATTCGTTGACCGTCGTCACGACGCTGTTGACCGGCCGTGCGCTCACCGTCGGCAGCTTGGCGTCCTTGGCCAGCTCTTCCTCATATTTCGGCAGCACCTGCACCGGGGATTTGGCGCGCATTGCGACGACCTTGTAGCCGCCGGCCTTCAGCCGGCTCAACAATTCGGGCAGGGCTTCGGCGGTGTGCTTCTGGAAGTCGTGCATCAGGATGATGCCCTTGCCGAGCTTGTCGACCTTCTTCATCACGGTGTCGATCACCGTCTGCGGCTTGCTCGCCTTGAAGTCGAACGAGTCGAGGTCGCAGGAGAAGATGGCGACGTTGCGGGTGCCGAGATAGGTCACCATTTCGGGCGGATGCTGCAGCGCCGGGAAGCGGAAGAATGGTGAAGGCGAGACGCCGAGCGCCCATTTGACCGCGGCGAAGCCCTTCTCGATCTCGTCCTTGCGCTGGTCTTCAGTCAGCTTCTTGTTGTTCAGGTTGGCATGCGACCAGGTGTGCGCGCCGACGGTGTGGCCGGCATTGTAAACCTGCTTGAGGATCTCGGGATGGTAGGTCGCGTGCTTGCCGATCGGGAAGAAGATGCCGGTGGTGCATTCGTCCGCCAGCGCCTTCAGCACGGCGGGCGTGTTGTTCGGCCACGGGCCGTCGTCGAAGGTGAGGACCACCTCGTGGTCGCGCAGGAAGTCGAGCTGCTTGAAATGCTCGAAGCCGAAGCCGGGTCCGCCTGTCGTGTCGATCTCGACCGTGCGGCCGACGCCGAGCGCGTTCGGATTGTTGCAAGCGGCGCGTGCGGGCTGCGGTGGCTGTGCGGGGGCGGCCGCAGGAACCGGCGCAGGCGCCGCCTGCGGAGTGGCCGCCTGCTGCGCGGGCGCCGGAGCGGCGTTCGCGCCTTTGGCGGCGGGAGCACCTTTGACCGTTGGGGGAGTCTGCGACCAAACCGCGGTGGACGAGAGCAGCGAAACTGCGCCCGCCAAAATCAGACCTGCCGCAATGCGCATGGCTGTGTTCCCTAGAGCTATCGTGCGGGTGGAGGTATCCAAAGCCCGCTCGAACTGCCGCCCACCCCAACTAATAGTAGCCTAGATGGTCACACCCCGCCAATGCAACGGAGGCCGACTTCCTGCACAGGTAAATTGCAGGGGATCAGGCCGCCGCCAGCGCCCGGGCGATGGTGGTCTTGACCCTCGTGTCCTCCGGCGCAACCGACTCAGGGAAGACGTCGGCGATGTAGCCGTCGCGGCCGATCAGATATTTGTGAAAGTTCCAGCGCGGGACATCCTTCGGACGCGCCTCGGCAGCCCATCTGTAGAAGGGATGCGCGTTGGGGCCTTTCACGACGGCCTTGGCCGCCATTGGGAAGCTGACGCCATATTGGTGATGCGCGGTCTCGGCGATTTCGGTGGCGCCGCCGGGCTCCTGGCTCCCGAAATCGTTGGAGGGGACGCCGATGATGACGAGGCCACGGTCGCGGAACTCCGTCCACAGCGCCTGCAGCCCCGCATATTGCGGGGTGAAGCCACAGAGCGAGGCGGTGTTGACGATCAGGAGCGGACGGCCAGCTTGCTCGGCAAGCCGGATGTCACCGCCCTGCAGCGCCGGAAACGAGAAGGCGTAGGCGGTGACCCGACTCATCGCCGGCTCTGCCTGCAAGGTCCGGGAGTACAAAGGTCCGACCAATACCGCCACCGCACCCGCGACAAAAATCCTGCGGCTGATCATGGCCACTCCCCTTCAGCGTGAAGATTCGCCGAACAATAACCCGGCCGGGTGGAGCGGGGCTTTCAACAAGACGTTACGGCGGAGAGGCGAAGCCGTGCTTGCGGCGTCGATTTGCGTGTCATTCCGGGGCGCGCGAAGCGCGAGCTGCGATGTGCAATTGCACATCGGAGAATCCATTCATCCGCACGTGTTGTGGCCCGATGGATTCCGGGTCTGCGCCTTCGGCGCATCCCGGAATGACGGAGGAGAGAGCCTCAATTTCTCAATTTATTGTGCTGGAGAAGGCCGGAGCTGGTCTGCGCTCCCAGCCAAGACGTTCAGCGCAGCGGGATGATGAAGTCCGTGCCTTCGCCGGTCTCGCCCTGGTTGATGCCCTGGTCGGAAACGATGATCGAGCCGCCCGTGGTCAGCGCCTCGTTGACGCGCGCCATCGCGTCCTGCGGGATGGTGATGCGGTCGAGCGCTTCTGCCGGGCTGCTCGCGAGCGGCTGCGGCTTGACCTCGGCGGGGGCCGTCGCGCCGCGGCGGCGCCGTCCCGGGTAGGCATCTTCCTCGAGCCGCACCGCTGTGCGTGCAGTCGGCAACGAGACCACCGACCAGCGCAGGAGGTTGGGATCGCCCTTGTCGACCCGGGCGGTGAACACATGCGTGCCCAGCGGCCGGTCGCCAGGCGCGATCACCACGGGCACCTCGAACAGCGGCGCAAAATTCTGCCGAACGTAAAGCCTGGAATCCTTGCGGCTGATCAGGACGGCGATCTGGCCGGTCCGCTTCGGCTGATCGAGCTTTGCGGCGGCCGGCAAACGTGAACCATCCTTCTTGACGTCGGCAGCGGGCGCGTCGCCCGGCTTGGCGGGCTCAGCCGCTTGCTCGGATTCCTTGGGCTCGGTCGATTTGGCGGCGTCGACTTTCGGTGCATCCTGCTTGACCGCTTCGGCCGTTCTCGCGGCTTTCACACGTTCACCGGCAAGGGCTTCGGATTTCGAAGCTTCCGTGCTGGCAGTGATGTCGATCGGATTCTGCTCGCCGGCTGAGTTCGCTTCGCCGACCGCGCTGTTGTCCAGCCGGGTGGCCGGCATCGCACCGCTAGCGTCCGCAGTATGGGTCTGCTCGCGTAGCGATGTTTGCAACTCGGCATGACCCACGGTGGCGCGCAGCTCGATACCGGGTTCGTTGGCAGGCTTGAGCTCCGCGCCCTTGTCGCCCTTGACGCCAAGCGGAGCATCCACCTTCGGTTCTTCGGCAACGGGTTGCGGCGCCACCTTTTGCGTGGCGAGCAGCGGATGCGAGAAAGCAGCGGGCGTGATTTCGCCGGGCGTGACGATGACGCGGGCGCCCATCTTGGTCCAATTCCACATCTTGATCGCGAATGACATCGGCATCCGGATGCAGCCGTGCGAAGCCGGATAGCCGGGCAGCACGCCGGCATGCATCGCGACACCCGACCAGGTGATCCGCTGCATGTAGGGCATCGGCGCGTTGCTATAGATGTTGGAGTGATGGAATTTGTGTTTCTGGATGACGCTGAAGATACCCATCGGGGTGGAGTGGCCCTTCATGCCGGTCGAGACCGGGCTCTCGGCAAACAGACCGTTGGCGTCAAAGACCCGCATCTTCTGGTCATGGATCGAGACCGTGATGATCAGCGGAGTCTGAGGCTTGATACCGGTTTCTTTCTGCGGGGCTGCAGCTTTTGCAGCGGGCTTGCGCGGCTTCTGCCGCCGCGGCTGAATCTGCGGCTCGGGCTGATAGTAGGTGGGATCATAGTCACGGTAGTAGTAGAGCGCGGCATCCGCCTGCGAGGCGGCGCCGAGCGTGCCTACCGTCGCCAGAAGCGCGATCTTCCAAGCCCGTTCACTTGCAGTATGCAATGTTGAAACCCGACGTCCGCTCACGCGCATAGTCCTTAAGATTCCCAGTCCGCTATTGGTTGGTTGTCGCAGAGGCGAAATACGTTCACCAGCGCAGGCACTTTAACCCTTCTGTGATCGTAGCGCTTTTCGTAGAAAGCGTAGCAAAAAAGCCTCACATTAGGTTAAACCGGCCAACGCGCCTCTCAATGCGCGCAGCCTTTCCTTTCAGCCTTTTCTTGCAGCCTTTTCGCCATACATAGGCCGCGCCAACAACGTAGCGGAGCCATCATGCACGCCAAAGCCATCACTTCTCCGCAACTGCCTTGGAAGAGGCTGGCTTTGGCCACAGTCGTCCTGGCGCTGGGACTGGTGCAGGCGGCAGTCGCTGCCGACGAGCCTGACCTGATCTTCCGTCGCTCCACCGTGTTCAAGTGGATTTCGCCCAACGACAAGCTCGCGACCTATGGTGTCGACGATCCCGAGGTCGAGGGTGTGGCCTGTCATTTCACGGTGCCGGAGAAGGGCGGCTTCAAGGGCTGGCTGGGAGTAGCGGAGGAAGTCTCCGACATTTCACTGGCTTGCCGGCAGATCGGCCCGATCCGCTTCAAGGACAAGATGAGCCAGGGCGACGACATGTTCCGCCAGCGCCGGTCCCTGTTCTTCAAGAAGATGCAGATCGTCCGCGGGTGCGATGCCAAGCGCAACGTGCTTGTCTACATGGTCTATTCGGACAAGCTGATCGAAGGCTCGCCGAAGAACTCGACCTCTTCCGTGCCGATCATGCCGTGGGGCGCGGCCGACGCTGTCGTGCAGAAGTGCGGCGACTTCATCCAGTAGTGGAAGAAGGGCTAGAGCATTTTCGGTTCTGATTGAATCAGAACCGAAGCTCTAGATTCTTGTTTTGACGCGTTTTCTTCACGCGAACCGCTGTCCACCCTCGGATCAAGTCCGAGGGCATGCTTCGCTCGAAAACGTTCTAGAACTGCCGTTTCTTCCAGTCGGACCCTCGCATGCTGGCCTGGAGGCGGGCTTGGGGATCGCGGCAGCCCACGAGGCGCACAAGCTTCTGCTGCGCGCATTCATTGTCACCCATGACGTGGATGTCCTGCTGCGACATCGCACCCGCCATCTGCTGCTGGCCGGGTTTGCGGGTCGCGGTTTCCTTGCCAACATCGATGTTGCCATTGCCCACGACTGCGATCCTTCGTTGGATTGAGAGAAGTAGCTAACGCGCGACCATCAACAAAGGTTGCGAGTTGTGCGACTGAGTCGGTGGAGCAAGCTGTTGGGTTCAGTTCGCTGCAGTGCTCCTAGCGGCCAAAGATTAAGAACTCGCGACGTTGTTGATCGGCACCCTGATAATCTAGCGCCAAACCGCGGTTGCCGGCGTTGATCTATGTCATTCGCGCGGTGATCATTTCTTCGCTGGTGGCGAGGCACGGCACGAGGGTGCTGGTGTACCAGAAATGCGGGTGCTGAAATCATTGCGTTTTCTGCCCCAATGTTTCGTCGCGCCGAGCCCACGAAACAATTCGGCAGTGGAATGAAACCATTTTGAGGTTTTCGCGCAGATGTCCGGAAACAGGGCGTGGTTATCAAACCGCCGTACGACGGCGGGAACGTTGGAAGACCGGAGACAGCCAAATGCGGACGATCAGCTTCATCCTTGCCTTCGCCTTCGTCCTGGCTGGACCCTCAATGGCCGGGTCCTCCAACAGCGACCTTCCGGGGATCGGCAGCTTCTCTTATATGGGTTCGCCGATTGCAGGCGCCACGACTCAGGCTATCGTCGTTGCCGCCAACTGAGCTCCTTGTTTGAGCATGATCTTTTCGGAAAACCGGTTTCCACTTTTCCGGATCATGCTGTGAGAAGTCTGCAGGAAAGCCGACGGTAAATGAACTGCATGCTCTTGCGCACCTGTCTCGCCGTCATCGCGGCATCGATCATTTCTGCCAGTTCGGCGCAAGCGCAGGCGCCGACAGCGCATCAGACCCAGCCGGTGCAATTCCGCACCCTGTTCAAGGTGCTGCCCGACCCGCGCGGTGAATTCGTGCGCCAGTGCGCCCCCCACATGCTTGGCCGCTGGGCGCATCCGGAAGCTGTATGCGGCTGTCTGCATGATTATGCTGCCGCCACCGTCGAGGATCCCGATCTGCGCGAAGCCTTGCTGCGCGGGATCAGCGAGACCGGCGTGCCGACGATCGAGACCGACTGGGTGCCGCCGTCAAAGCAGTCCGAGATCGGCCCGACCTTCACCAAGATCGCGAAGCCGACGCTGCAGTGCATGTTCGATCCGGCGACGGAGTGAGCGGCGTTTCTCGATCATCCCACGAGGTCATCGCCCGGCCTTGACCGGCGATCCAGTATTCCGCGGCGCTTCTTGCGCGCACAACTGGCAATGTTGGTTACTGGATCCCCCGCCTGCGCGGGGCATGACGGACACCTCAGCGCTTCTTGGTGCCGAGGCGCGGGATGCATTTGCGCACGCGCGTCACGCCCTGGCTCGTCATCTGCGAGCCCGAGACTTCCTTGATCTGGCCCGCAGGGCATGATCCATCGTCGACCATCACGCGCTGGCCCAGCCGCAAATCGATGATGTCCTGCTCGCGTCCCAGCACCTGGGCCGACGCTGACAGCGGTGATGCAAGCCAGCCAAGCAGCACGATGCAACCGACGCGCAGAACTCTTTCCGAAATCATCAGCATCACTTGCCTTGGATCTTCAACCCGTCGGGGCCGACGTTGATCTGGAAACCTTCGGGCTGCTTCTTGGCCTGGTAGAGCTGGTAGCTGAGCACGCCGATGACGGCGAGCAGCACACCGATGATCAGATACAGGACGTTGCGATTGCCGGGCATCCGGTATCTCCGCCGTACAGCTTTCATTTTCAGCTTAATGAGGCGCCGGCGATTCTCATAGAGCCGCGCGCGACGTTGACGTTTTGGCGACGCGGGCTCTCGGCTTACGGCTCTCGCGCAGCGCGGTGAGCGAGGCCTTCGCCAGTCGTTCGGCCGATGCTTTCAGTTGCGGAAGGTCGTGGCCGGCAAACCCCAGCACGAAGCCGGGCAGGGGACGCGCACGATGATAGGTCTCCGCGAGCAGCCAGCCGTCGACCTCGGCCGCGCTCCTGGCCTCTGACGCGACGAGCGGTTCGGTCGATGGATCGAACCGTGCCACCAGATGCAGACCCTGCGAGGGCACCGGCACCGACAGCTCGCCTTCGGAAGCCGCCGACAGCGTCGAGGCCAGCACGTCGCGGGCCTCGCGGTAGAGCCTGCGCACCTTCTTCAGGTTGGCGGCGAAGGCCCCGGAGTTGAGCATGTCAGCGACGGCGCCTTCCATCAGCGTGCCGGGAAAGCGATCGAGCGCGGCGCGGGCCGCCGTCACCGAGCCGATCAATTTTTCAGGCAGCGCGCAATAGCCGACGCGCAATCCCGGAAACAGTGTCTTGGCAAATGTGCCCATGTAGATGACGCGCCGCAGATGGTCGATGCCGGCGAGCGACAGCAGGGGAGCGCCGTCATACCGGAATTCGCTGTCGTAATCGTCCTCGAACACGAAGGCATCGGCGGCCTTGGCCCAGTCCAGCAGTTCCAGCCGGCGCGGCATCGACATCTGCACGCCGAGCGGAAACTGATGCGACGGCGTCACATAGGCCGCACGGGCCGCCGGCGCGCGGGCCCGGCCGTTCGCAACCACCATGCCCGATGCGTCGACCGGAACGGAAACCGCGCGATAGCCGCAATGCTCGATGGTTCGGCGCGCGATCGGATATCCCGGATCCTCGCACCAGATCTGGTCGCGCGGCCTAAGGATCGCGCTGAGCACGATCCGCAGGCCGTGCAGCGTGCCGGACGTCAGCATGATCTGCTCGGGATCGCAGCGCAGGCCGCGCGCCGACAACAAATGGTCGGCGATTGCGGCGCGGAGCTCGCGGCTGCCCCTGGGATCGCCGTAGTGGAAATGCTCGGCGCTGAAGGCGCGCATCCTTCGGCCGACGAAGGCGCGGAAGCGCTGCAGGGCGCGGCTATCGATATGCGTGCAGCCAAGCGCCAGCGCGCCTTGCTGGGGCGCATCGATGGTGATCTTCGGCTTCGGTGCCTCGCGGGCTCGCGCAGGGATGCGCGCCGCGACGAACGTCCCCGAGCCCGTGGTCGCCACTGCGAACCCGTCCGCGATCAAACGCTCATACGCGGTGACGATCGCGTTGCGGCGAAAGCCGGTCTGCTTTGCGAGAGTGCGGGAGGGCGGTAGCGGCTCGCCGGGTTTGACGATGCCGCCGAGGATGGCGTGGCAAAGCGCCTGGTAGAGGCGCTGCTGGGCGGAAGCGCCTGGTGTGACATGCGGTCCGGAAAGGTCGAGCGGCAGCTCGGCCTTGCGCGGCGACGCAGAATTGGTCGAAATTTTTCGCATGGAATTGGCACTATCGCAGACCAAATCCGGCGCTACAACTGCTTCGAAACGTTCAAAATCCAGAAACAGGAGCTGCCGTGAGCGAAGGTGCTGCCGCCTCTTATCCGCTGTCACCACGAAACCAGGTGAAGCGCCGCCATGATCGCGGCTTCTATGATCATGAAACCGTGCACCGCATCCTCGATTCCTCGATGCTGTGCCACGTTTCCTATGCGATCGACGGCCAGCCCTATTGCACGCCGACCTTCTTCTGGCGCGAGGGGACCAAGCTTTACTGGCACGGCAGCAGCGCGAGCCGCATGCTGAGGAACCAGTCCGCGGGCCAGAGGGTCTGTCTCACGGTTGCGCATCTCGACAGCCTGGTGCTGGCGCGCTGCGGCTTCAATCATTCGGCGGACTACCGCGCGGTGATGGCGTTCGGGACGGCCTATATCGTCACCGATCCGGATGAGAAGCAGCGCGCGCTGGTGGCGATGGTCGACCGCTTCTTTCCCGATCGCACCGCGAGCCTGCGGCCGAGCAATACGCAGGAGATCAAGGCGACCTCCTTCATCGCGATGGAGATCGAGGAGGCCTCCGCCAAGATCCGCGCCAAAGGCGTCGCCGACGATGATGAGGATTACGAGCTCCCGATCTATGCCGAGCGCATTCCGGTGCGCACCGTGCTTGGCGCGCCGGAGCCGTGCTCGCGGCTGCTCGACGGGGTGACGCGGCCGGCGTCGCTCGACGGCTATTCGGAAGGCAGGCTGCTCGAAGAAGCATTGCGAGATGCCTATTTTGCGCAGTACCCCGGTGGCTGAGATCACGCTATAGCGTTGATCGAACCTGGAGTTGGAGCCGCCGCATGAGTGCCGATACGCAACAAAGGATCCTGGACGCCGTTGATGCCGGCTTCGATGCGCAGCTCGCGACCACGAAGGAGTTCGTCGCGATCCCGTCGACGCGTGGCGCAGAAGGTCCGTGCCAGGACATGATCGGCGATCTCCTGCGCGCACGCGGCTACGAGGTCGACGACTGGCATATCAATGTTGACGATCTGAAGAACCTGCGCGGCTTCGGCCCGATCGAGCATGATTTCTCCAGGGCCCGTACGGTGGTCGGCACCTATCGGCCGCCCAGCAATGGCGGCAAATCGCTGATCCTGCAGGGGCACTGCGACGTGGTGCCGACCGGCCCGCTCGACATGTGGGAGACGCCGCCATTCTCGCCCACCATCAAGGATGGGCGCATGTATGGCCGCGGCGCCTGCGACATGAAGTCGGGCACGATCGGCGCCCTCTATGCGCTGGATGCGATCAAGGCGGCAGGCTTGCGCCCAACGGGGCGGATCCACTTCCAGTCCGTGATCGAGGAGGAGAGCACCGGCGTCGGTGCGCTCTCGACCCTGCAGCGCGGTTATCGCGCCGATGCCTGCCTCATCCCGGAGCCGACCGACGGCAAGATGATCCGCTCGCAGGTCGGCGTGATCTGGTTTCGGCTGAAGGTGCGCGGCTTCCCCGTGCATGTGTTCGAGGCCGGCGCCGGGTCGAATGCGATCATGGCGGCGTATCACTTGATCCACGCGCTGGAAAAGTTGGAGGCTGAATGGAACGAGCGCGCCAAGGCCGACCGGCACTTCAAGGACGTCGCCCATCCCATCAACTTCAATCCCGGGATCATCAAGGGCGGCGACTGGGCTTCCAGCGTGCCGGCCTGGTGCGATGTCGACTGCCGCATCGCGGTGTTGCCGGGCTGGTCGATTGCGGAGTGCCAGAAGGAGATCCTGGCTTGCGTCGCGGCGGCCGCGCGCGGCCATCGCTTCCTCTCCAACAATCCGCCTGAGGTGCAGTGGTCGGGCTTCCTGTCCGAGGGCTATGAGCTGACTGATGCAGCCGAGCCGGAAGCGGCGTTCGCGAAGGCGTTCGGCGCCGTCTATGGCGGCACGGTGGAAGACCGCGCCTTCACCGCGCTCACTGACACCCGCTTCTATGGATTGAACTACAACATCCCGAGCCTGTGCTTCGGAGCCAGCGGCGCGGCGATGCACGGCTTCAACGAATATGTCGACCTGGAGTCGCTGCGCAAATCCACCAAGGCCACCGCACTGTTCATCGCGGAATGGTGCGGGGTGGAGAAGGTATAGGCTCCCTCCGTCATTGCGAGCGCAGCGAAGCAATCCATGCCGCCGCGCGTGGAGAAATGGATTGCTTCGCGTTGCTCGCAATGACGAAGGCGAGAGCGAGGCTCACGACGGCCACAGCGCCGCTACTATCGCATCCAATCCATCGGTGAGCGCGGCTGGACCGGGCTGCAAAATGATCGTCGACTTGATCTCGACGATGCGGTCGTTACGCACGGCGGGAATCTCGCTCCAGCCGGGACGGTTGCGGATGCGATCGGGCACGACCTTCTTGCCGCACCAGGAGGCGAGGATCACATCGGGCGCGGCGTCACGCACAATCTCGGCCGCAATGATGCGGTCTTTCGCTGCCTTCTGTAGCCGCAAGCCTGGCAGTGCGTCTTCGCCGCCGGCGATCTCGATCAACTCTGAGACCCAGCCGATGCCGCTGATCAGGGGATCGTCCCATTCCTCGAAATAGACTTTTGGCTTTGGCTGCGAACGCGGCGTCGCGGCGATGCCGGCGAGGCGCTGCTCAAAGCTCGTCGCAAGCTGGTCGCCGCGCTCGGCGGCGCCGACCATGGCGCCGAGGGTGCGGATCATCGCCATGATGCCGGCAACGTCGCGCTGGTTGAAGACGTGGACGTCGACGCCGGCGCGCACGAGATCGGCGACGATGTCAGCCTGGATGTCGGAGAAGGCGAGCACGAGGTCCGGCTCGAGCGCCAGGATTTTCGGGATGTCCGCCGAGATGAACGCCGCGACGCGCGGCTTCTCGCGGCGGACCTGTGGCGGCCGCACTGCATAGCCGGAGACGCCGACGATGCGGTCCTGCTCGCCGAGCAGATACAGCGTCTCCACGGTCTCCTCGGTGAGGCAGACGATCCGGCGGGGAGGGAAGTGGCGCATCGGAAAATCTCTCTCATTGGCGCATCGTCACATCGGCCATTACCTCGGACGTCATTGCCTGATTTACCGGCTCCGTCCATTCTCCGCCGCTGCCGCGCGCACAACAAAACGGGAGGACGCATGACGCCGCTGGAAAAGATCCAATCGATGAAAATGCCGTTTGCGGAACTGAAGGGCGTCACGTTCACAGAGGCCGACAAGGACCGCGTGGTGGCGAAGATGCTGGTGCGACCGGACCTCTGCACGCTGCATCACACCATTCACGGCGGCGCGGTGATGGCACTTGCGGACTCGGTCGGGGCGGCTGCGACCGTGATCAATCTGCCCGAGGATGCCAAGGGAACCACCACGATCGAGAGCAAGACCAACTTCATCGGCGGCGCCAAGGAGGGGAGCACGGTGATCGCCATCGCCACGCCTGTGCATCGCGGCCGGCGCACGCAGGTCTGGCAAACTCGGCTGGAAACCGAGGACGGCAGACTGGTCGCCGTCGTGACCCAGACTCAAATGGTACTTTAGTACGCGCGCCATCCTGAATTCATCAATAAATTCAGGATGAAAGATCAAGTGAATCCAAATGCAACATTTGGTGAATCTAGGTACTTGAATTTCATGCTGCGACGCACAATATTGGGCATCTAGGGATTCGACGCCTCCTCGAGGGCTACCACGAGGAGTTATGGAATGAACTACGATTCTACCCGTTCGGCGCCGGCCAAGGGCACTGTTCGGACGCTGAGCCAATCGGAATTACCGCTTCTGCAGGACCATCTGCTGAGGCTGGACCGAACCAGCCGCTATGATCGCTTCCATGGCTTCATGGATGACGGCTTCATCAAGCGCTACGCCGAGAAATGCGCCAACGACGGCACTGTCATCATCGCCTATTTCGAGGACGGCGTGGTGCGTGGTGCGGCCGAATTGCATCCGCCGGAGCAATCGCCGGACGGAGAGCCTGAGATCGCCTTCAGCGTGGAGCGCTCGGCGCGCCGCAAGGGCGTCGGCAGCATCCTGTTCCGCAATGTGATCGCGGAGGCGCGGGCCAAAGGCTATCGTTCACTCCGGATCACCACCGGCGCGCAGAACCAGGCGATGCGTGCGCTCGCCAGCAAGTTTGGCGCGAAGCTGACCTTCCGCCACGGCGAATCCACCGGCAGCATCGATCTTGCGCGGCATGGCCAGCCGGAACTGGTCCCCGCGACGACCGTCGCGCCGCTGGAGGCCGCGCGCGCGATCGCCGATCTCAACCGCGCCTATTGGCAGATGGTGTTCAAGATGTACGGCTGGGGCCGCGCCGCCTGATCGGCGCGCGCACTCGTGCGCCCCAATTCTGCGGGCAATTCGCTCAGGTGAACGAATCGCCAATCGCAGTTCAGGTGCCAGTGCGCTTGTCGTTGCCGAACCGCCGGACCACGCGCCGCTCGACCACGACCGCGCGCTGCGCGCCTTGCTCGCCCGTGATCACGCGGGTCGCCGACCTCGCGGTGGTGCGCGCCGTCTTCTTCACCTCAGCCAGCACCTCCTCGTAAGGGAGGCCCATCAAGGCGGACGCGATCTCGGCCTGTTGCTCAAGGTCGTCGGTGATGCCGACGGCGGCGAAGATCGCTTCCTCCAGCGTCGGCGGATCGCGCCTCACGCGTCGGGGACCATATTTCGTTTGCCAGTCTTCGCTCATCGGGGCCTCACTGGGAGCGGGATGACGGTTCCATCAGTCGTCATCCGCCCGCCGCTTCGTTTTGAGCATGATCTCCGCGCAAACGCTTCGTCTGTCGCGAGGAAATTCCGGTAGCTATTTTCCGGATCATGCTTTGGGCGGATACCTAGGCTGCATATTGTTGCATTGCAATATGAAACTGACATGGCAATCCAGCCATGCACGGTAGACCTTCTCCAGATCATGATCCGATTGGACAGAATCGGATCATGATCTGATCTCTTTGTTTGAGCATGACCTTTTCGGAAAACCGGTTTCCGCTTTTCCGGATCATGCTCTGTTTACCCCGCCTCATCGCGCGATCGTGACCGGTTATGCACCGCAATCGTGCGTCGCTACGCGGTCGTCATCCGGATCGAGGGCGCTGTTTCGATGGCCGCAGCATCAACCGGCGGCTGTGGCCAACGTTTCAACGCGGCGCGGCCCGCTTCGGTCAGCACATAGATTCCACGCTCGGCGCGGTCGAACCAGCCGTAGACATTGTGCAGCAGGATCTTGCCGGCATCCGGAATATCCACCCGGAGCTCGCGCACGCGCCGCGGTCCATTGGCGAGCGCTGACGCGCAGGCGAGCGCCTGCTGGCGGTAGGCCGTCATGATCGGCGAGCGCGTGCTGCCGCCCATCACGGGATCGCCCTTGCGGCGATTGTGCTCGGCAACCAGGCGCGAGCGCTTCTTCGGATCACGGCGCGGCGCCGTGGTCGGCGGCTTCACCAGCACCTCGACCTCGCCGGCGCTGGTCACTCCCAGCATGCCGAAGCCGAGGCGGCGGCAGAGATTGCGGTAGCGCGCGTCGCTCTCGCGGCCTTTGCCGCGCGACGACAATTTGGCGGCGATCCAGATCTCGTCGCAGGCGCCGGCGCGACCGACCGCCTGCAGGATCAGTTCCAGGTTGAAGGTGAGCTTCAGCTCACCGACCACGACGACCGGCGGATCGTCGCCGCTGAGCGCCACGAGGTCGCAGCCGCCGATCTCGCCCTTCACCGTGAAGCCGAGCTTTTCGAGAAATCGTTTGACGGGCAGATAGAGCGAGGTTTCCACGCGCAAAACTCTCCAGTCGCGAAATGCCGCGACTCAGTTGCAGAAGTTTACCGCAAAGCGTTTGCCGGGACGGTGGCAAAACGGTTAGTCTTCGTGCGGGACGACTAGACCAAATGGCAATCGGTGAGCCTGCGCGAGCAAACGGTCCGCGCGGGGTATGGTGCATTTGTCGCGTGAGAAGCAGGCGCCAGGGTGCTGCAGGGACTATACAAATTCTCGTTCAGGACAGTGCGGGGCACTGGCTGCGGCGTGATGTTCGCAACCACCTCCGGCAAGTTCTATGGCGGCAATTCCGGTTCGTCCTTCATCGGCAGCTACACGGAGGAAGGCGGCATCATCTCATCCGAGGTGAAGATGACGCGCCACAACCACGATCCGAGCTATGTGCCGATGTTCCCGGTCGACAACATCGTCATGACCTTCAGGGGCACGCACAAGGGCGACGAGGTTCATTTTGAAGGCGGGACCACCGCCTTACCCGGCGTCGTGTTCACGGCGATCCTGACCCCGATCAACGACAAGGATGCGCCTGCGCCGGGCAAAGTCGGACCCGACGGCATCGGCAACGGGCTCTATTCCATCCACATTCGCATGCTCGATGGGCTCGACGGCGGCAATACCGGCGTGATGATGCTGCATGACGGCCGCATCTGGGGCGGCGACGCCTATTTCGACTATATCGGTGCCTACACCGCCGCGAACGGCCGGTGGAAGGGCGAGATCGTCAACCGCGAGCATACGCCGAGCCTGGGAGAGCGACCGCTGTTCGGCCGCCACGAAGTCGGCATCGGCTTCTCCGGGACCTACGATTCCGAAGGTGCCGAAGCTGAAGCCACTGCGCTCGCTGGCAAGCGCAGCGTCCGCTTCAAGGCGGTGCTGAAGAAGCTGGTGGAGGCGTGAGCGAGAGAGTCAAACGCGGCCATTCACCGGCAACAGCGCGCCGGTGACTGCGCTCGCTGCGTCGCTTGCGAGGAACAGGATGACGTCGGCGAGTTCCTTTGGCGCCACCCATTTTGAGAAATCCGCCCTCGGCATGCTGGCGCGGTTTGCTGCGGTGTCGATGATCGAAGGCAACACGGCGTTGACCGTGATCTTGCCCTTGTGCTCGGCGGCGAGCGCTTCGGTCAGGCGGTGCACGCCGGATTTGGAAGCTGCATAGGCGCCCATGCCGGCGCCTGCCTGCAGTGCACCGAGCGCGCCGATATTGATGATACGCGCGGCGCTGGACGCAAGAAGATGCGGGATCGCCGCGCGCGAGGCGTTGAGCGCGGTCGTGACATTGAGCGCATACATCCGCTGCCAGGTTGCGGGATCGCCGTCTGCGACCGTCTCGAAGGCAAAGCCGCCGGCGATGTTGATGAGTGCATCGAGCCGGCGGAAATGCGCCGCCGCCGTGTCGATCGCCTTTTTTGCCTGGGCTGCGTCGGTCAGATCAACGCCGCCGAACTCGATCCGATCCGACGTCGGCGAAAGCGATGACGGCGCGTGATCAATGCCGGACACGCGTGCGCCACGCGCCAGGGCTTCCTCAGCGACCACCTTGCCGAGCGCACCGGACGCGCCGGTGATGACGATAACTTTTCCGTTCATGAGACAGCTCCGCACTACCCGGGCAGACAGACTAAACTCAGCAGAAATTCATTTGCAATGCCGGCAAAATCGTCGCGAAATAGGCCCTCAACGTTAAATAGTATTTAATTTGTGAGGCCCGAAATGATTGACAATTTTGCAGATGCCGAATTGCCTGATCAGTTGATCGCCTTCAAATATCCGCTGACACGCCTGGCCGAGGCGCTTCGGCACGGCCGGCCGCTTAAGATCGTGGCGATGGGATCATCGTCGACCGCTGGCCGGGAAGATGTCTTGCCTTATCCATACTGGCTGGAAATGTATTTGAGGCGCGCCAGCGATAATCCAAGGATCGATGTGCTCAACAGGGGGGTAGGCGGTCAAGAGGCGATCGAAGAACTGGATCGCTTCGATTCGGACATTTTCGCCGAAGCGCCGGCACTGTCACTGGTGATCTGGCAGGTCGGCACCAACGCCGTCTTCCACAAGGAGAAGTACAACGTCGACGACGTCGCGGAGAAAATTGCCGTCGGCGTAGACCGGCTTCGTGCCCATGCAGGCCAGATGGACGTGCTACTGATCGATCCGCAACATGTCCCGGCGATGCTGATCGACGATAAGGCCGAGCTTTCCGAGCGCATGGTCTCGCTGATCGCCGCAGTGGCAGAGCGGGCAGGAGTCAATGTGTTTCGCCGCTGGGCGCTGATGCAGCATTGGCACGCGCAGAACAATATCGGTTTCGATCGTATGGTGGACCCGACCGATCCCGATCGATTGCATCAGAGCGACGGCAGCACGCTCCGGATGTCTAGGGGCCTTAACGATGCTATCCGGAAAGCTGCCGCCGTAGCGTAGCCATGCACGTAAGACTACGGCCTTGCCCTTGATTGGTAAAATTTGCCGGACTTCCGTAAGTCGATTGCAGAATCCGTTCGCTAGAAGCGAGGTCTCATCATGGCAGGGGATCAGACCATGGGAAACTTACCCGATCACGGTTTACCGCTCGTTCAGCTTAAGGAGCAGCGGCGGGACTTGGTCGTCGCGCTGCAGAATCGCACCGGTCCGGTCAGCGGCTGGGAGTTGATGCAGATCGCGGCCGTGCAGCAGGCGATCTCGGCTTTCGAGGAAGTCATTGCCGACCTCGACGCCGAGCTGGAAGCGGCTGCTTAAGTTCTCTCGAGATAGAGCGCGGCAAGCTGCCTGCGCTCGCTCTCTCCGACACCAAGGCCGTCGCGGATATAATTGTCGAGGCCACCATAGCCGGCGCTGATGGCCTCGAACGACGTGGCCAGGAACGCCGCCCGCACCGTGCCGATCACCTGCAGGACAGTGTCCGGTAGATCGCTCGGCACGGAAGTATCGCGCCGATAGAAGCGGTTGGTCAGCAGATAATCTTCCGAGATCACCTCGTCGGGAACGCCGAGCGTATGCAGGATCAGCGCGCAGGCGAAGCCGGTGCGGTCCTTGCCGGCGCTGCAATGGATGACGAGCGGCGCGCGGTCCTCCAACAGATGCGCAAACAGCGCGCGGAAGCGCGGCGTGTTCTCCTGCACATAGCTGCGGTAGGAATCGCGCATCACCTCGATGGCGTCGTTCTCGGTCGGCGGATTGCCGCTGGCGGCGATGGCGCGCAGCGCGGCGATCACCGTCGGTTCGACCGGCAGGGAATGCACGGTGATCTCGGCCACGCCGCAAAGCCCCTCGGCGCGCTCCTCGCGGCCACGGAAATCGAAGGCGCTGCGGACGCCGAGGCCGCGGACCACCGCGACATCGTCGTCGGTGAGGCGGCCGAGATGGTTGGAGCGAAAGATCTGGCGCCAACGGACGCGGCGGCCGTCGCGCGTAAGGTAGCCGCCGAGGTCACGGAAATTGCTCGCGCCGGCGAGATTGAAATGTCGGGCAGGGGAGTCTTGCATCGGGTGACTTGAGCAATCTTGTACGGCAAGCAGATGACCGGATAGGAGATGGTGCGCATCCCGCGCTCGTCTATACTCAAGGCAGCTCCGGGGGGCGAAGCATGAATCATCGGCAGGCGGCCATTCTCGCGGTGGTCTTGGTGGCGGGAACCCTCGCCGGCAGGTCGCAAGCCTCGGCCCAAAGCTCGTTCCAGAACTATCGCTGCGCCGACGGCACGCAGTTCATCGTCGGATTTTTCCAATACGACTCCCGCGCCCATCTGCAGCTCGACGGCAAGGCGGTAACGCTGTTGAAGCGGCTGACGCTATCAGGCGCGCGCTACTCCGGCAGTGGCGTTACGCTAAGGATCACGAAAGCCGGCCTTGCCACGCTCAAGCACGCCAAGCGCCGGGCCACGGCCTGCGAGCTGGCATGAAAAAGGGCCGAAACGCGCTCGTTCCGACCCTTTTCGACGCTACCGATCCCCGACATTCCCGTCGGGAAGCTATCCGATATTGACCCGGCATTAGTGGTCACGCGTTGGCTTGGATTCTTCGATCGCCGCTTGGTGGTACCAGCTACCGCTGCAATCGGCCTTGTTCACCTGTGAAGCAGCAATCTCGAGCGCCGACTTGGTCTCACCATAGCGGCGTCCTGCGATGGACGCCCGGCCGCCAACCGGGAATTGGTAGATCTTGGCAGATCCCTGATTCAGACCCGTATTCATGTCATCCTCTCCTCTGATCGGAGCCGCGATCCTCCATGGTGCGCCCGACTCGTTCTCGTGTGGTTACTTGGATAGTTACTTGGACTTGCGATATCGGCCGTGCCCCGCCCGGATGCAAGTTGATCAAAAAATGTCACTCGATGATTATTCTCTAGGCATTTTTGGTTTTGCTTCGCGTGAGGCAACAAGCAGGTGACCAACGCTTGAGCCGGGCCGAGGGTTGCGGTCGGGCGGCGGCGTCTCCGAGCAATGCCGCGAAAGCCTGCCAAGGCTTTAATCGGACGGTGGGCGCCTAGAGGAAATTGCCGGAGAATCGGGCGCTGGCGGTACCCTGGGAGCGTCAATTGGCCGCTTGGTACGCATGCCAGCCGCGCTTCTATGTCGCAGTAAAAAAGAGCTAGCGCCGTCTGGACTTTTCCCCAGAGACCCGCTCCCGCATTGCAGCGATTGGCATTCAAATTGCTTGGTACATTCTTGGCCGATGGTGGCCGGGTACGCGCGGGGCAACCGAGTGGCTTTTCGGCCCCTCGCGTTTTGCATCATCAACAGAGAGGCTCAATGACTAAGTACAAGCTCGAGTATATTTGGCTCGACGGGTATACGCCGACACCGAACTTGCGCGGCAAGACTCAGATCAAGGAATTCGCGTCGTTCCCGACGCTCGAGCAGCTTCCGCTCTGGGGCTTCGATGGCTCCTCCACCATGCAGGCTGAAGGCCACAGCTCCGATTGCGTGCTGAAGCCGGTCGCCGTCTATCCGGACGCTGCGCGCACCAACGGCGCGCTCGTGATGTGCGAAGTCATGATGCCCGATGGCGTCACCCCGCATCCGTCCAACAAGCGCGCCACCATTCTCGATGACGCCGGCGCCTGGTTCGGCTTCGAGCAGGAATATTTCTTCTACAAGGACGGCCGTCCGCTGGGCTTCCCCTCGAGCGGCTATCCCGCTCCGCAGGGCCCGTACTACACCGGCGTCGGCTACAAGAATGTCGGCGATGTTGCCCGCAAGATCGTGGAAGAGCATCTCGACCTCTGCCTTGCTGCCGGCATCAACCACGAAGGCATCAACGCCGAAGTGGCGAAGGGCCAGTGGGAATTCCAGATCTTCGGCAAGGGCTCCAAGACCGCCGCTGACCAGATGTGGATGGCGCGCTACCTGATGCTGCGCCTGACCGAGAGCTATGGCATCGACATCGAATTCCACTGCAAGCCGCTCGGCGACACCGACTGGAACGGTTCCGGCATGCACGCCAACTTCTCGACCCAGTACATGCGCGAAGTCGGCGGCAAGGAGTACTTCGAGGCGCTGATGGAAGCTTTCAAGGCCAACCGCGCTGACCACATCGCGGTCTACGGCCCTGATAACCATATGCGCCTGACAGGCAAGCACGAGACGGCCTCGATCGATACCTTCTCTTACGGCGTGGCCGACCGCGGCGCTTCGATCCGCGTTCCGCACTCCTTCGTCAACAACGGCTACAAGGGTTATCTGGAAGATCGCCGTCCGAACTCCCAAGGCGACCCCTACCAGATCGCTTCGCAGATCCTGAAGACCGTCTCTCAAGTCCCGACCGGCAAGAAGGCCGCGGCCTAAGACGCTCCCGGCCCGGGCTGGGGGCGCCCGGGACCGCAATCAAGTCCGCCAATGCCGTTCGGCTTTGGCGGACTTTTGCATTTTAAACGGCATTGGACTGGTTGCGCTTCCAGACCGTCGACACGCTTTGTTTAGCGCAAAGCCGGTATCGACCTTGCCGAAAGCGCGCTACACTCGGCTTGGATGCGCGCGGGCCGGGGGCCGAAGTGGGTTTCGGAGGCTTCTACAAGGTCAGATTTCAGCTCAATGATGCGGTCGGCCGCAGCGTCATGCACGCGCATGACGGCAAGATGCTCGGCGGCAATTCGGCCTTCGCCCATATCGGCACCTATGAGGAAAGCGGCGACGATGTCTCGGTCGTGGTCAGGACCGTGCGCCACAATCCGGATCCCAACTATCCCGCAATGGCCGGCACCGATGATGCGACACTGGTGGCGCAGGGCCGCCCCAATGGCGACACCTATCGCTTCGAGGGAGGGTTGCGGGAGGTGCCGGGCGTCCCGTTTCAGGCATTGTTGACGCCGATCGAGGAGCAGGAGGTCCCGATCGCCGGCAGTGTCGGCGAGGGCGGGATTGCCAACGGCCTTTATTCCATTCATCTCCGCCTGCTCGATGGGGTCTCAGGCGGCCTGACTGGCGTGATGCTGCTCAAGGATGGCCGCATCGTCGGCGGTGACGCGTTCTTCTATTATCTCGGTACTTACGTTTCGGAGAATGGCCGCTGGAAAGGCCAGATCCTCAACCAGGAGCACACACCGGCCAGGGGCGAGAATCCGATCTTCGGCGGCCACGAAGTCGGCATCGGCTTTTCCGGCACCTGTAATGAAGAGGGAGCGGTGCTGGAAGCAACCGCGCTCGCCGGCAAGCGCAGCCTGCGATTGACGGCGGTGCTGAAGCTGATGCGCCGACTGTAAGACGCGATGCCCGACACCATTCGCCTGCTCTCCACGTTGGCGCTGAAAGGCGCAGTTGCCGATCTTGCCGGACAGTATGCGGCCGCCGGCGGCGTGCGGATCGACGCCGATTTCGCGCCGACGCTCGCGCTGCTCGACCGGATCAGGCTCGGCGAGGGCGCCGACATCCTCATCCTGACGCAAGAGGGGCTCGCCGAGCTCGCGCGGGAAGGAAGCGTCGCCGCGGCGAGCTGCGTCGATCTCGCGCGCTCTTATGTCGGCATCGCGGTGAAGGAGGGAGCCTTGCATCCCGACATCGCCAGCGAGGCGGGGTTGCGCGCGACGCTGCTGGCTGCGCGCTCGGTGGCGTATTCGCGGATCGGCGCCAGCGGGATTTTCTTCGCGCGACTGATCGAGGGCCTGGGCATCGCGACCGAGATCAACGCGCGCGCGACCATTATCCCGTCGGGCTTCACCGCGGAACGGCTCGTCACTGACGAGGCCGATGTCGCCGTGCAGCAGATCAGCGAATTGAAGCAGGTTGCCGGCATCGAGGTCGTCGGACCAATTCCGCGCGAGTTGCAGACGCCGGCGGTGTTCTCCGCCGGCCGCATGACAGCTTCGGGGAAGGCGGAGCAGGCCGACCGGCTGCTGCGCTATCTCGCTTCCGACGAGGTCGCGCCGGTGCTGCGCGAGTCGGGGCTTGAGCCTTGAATTTGCCGGCCGTTGGACGCAACTTGCCAGCCATGATCAAGCGAATTCATGCAGCCGCACTTCTCGCCGTCACAGTGCTCGCGGCGCCGGGCCATGCCCATGCGCAATCGGCCGACCTCGTGCTGTGCGACCGCCTCGCGGCCGATCCCTCCGATCCCGACAAGCCCGCCGACGTCAAGGGCGTGCCGGAGATCGCCTCGGCCGACATTGCGACCGCGATCAAATACTGCGCAGTTGCTGCCAAATCCTCGCGCCGGGCGATGTATCAGCTCGGGCGTGCCTATGCAGCCAATCGGCAAGCGGCGGAAGCGGTCGCGGCCTGGCGGAAGGCGGCAGACAAGGGCTCGACCTCGGCGATGGTCGAGCTCGGCGTGCTCTACGGGACCGGCGCGGGCGTCGCGAAGGACGAGGCGCAGGCGCGCAAATTGTTTGAGCGCGCGGCGCAGGCCGGCAATCCGCGCGGCGTCACCAATCTGGCCGCGCTCGGCGGAGCCTCGGCGGCCGACCCGGCGCGCGCCCGCGAATTGCTCGCGAAGGCCGCCGAGACCAACCCCGAGGCGCAATATCAGCTCGGCCTGATGCTCTCCGAGGGCTCCGGCGGCGAGAAGGACGATGTCGCGGCACGCGCGCTGTTCGAGAAGGCGGCCGCGCAAAATCATCCCGCCGCGCTGGAGCGGATGGGCGCCTTCGCGCAATCCGGCCGCGGCGGTCCGAAGGATTCGGATGCCGCGAAAACCTATTACGAGCGCGCCGCCGCGCTCGGCGACGAGGACGCCAAGAAGGCGCTGGAGCGGGCGCGATGTCCGATGACGATCAAGGACAAGCGCGGCAACGTCGTGACGAATCTCTGCTTCTAGAGCGATCAATGGTTAACCCAGCCGTCATTGCGAGCGAAGCGAAGCAATCCATCTCTCGAAACTTGCGGTGACAATGGATTGCTTCGCTTCGCTCGCAATGAGGGCTGTTGTGTTGCTTGGTCGAATTCCGCAGGCGGCTTTGATCAAGCGCAAGACTCCCACGCCTCTCCTCGCTAGGCTGCAAGCAAAACAATGTTCTGCGGTCGCTGCCGCGGGAAGAAATGGAGTTTGCGATGAAACGGCGTGCTCTGGTGATGGCTCTGCTTCTATCTGCGGCGTCGACAACATTGGCGATCGCGCAGTCGGATCTGAAGCAGCCTTCTTCGAGCGACCGATATGTCCCACGGCTTGGCGACATCATGAGCGCTGCGCAACAGCAACACCAGAAATTGTGGTTGGCCGCCACGGCTCAGAATTGGGAGCTTGCGGCTTATGAACTGCGCCAGCTCGAGTCCAGTCTTGCGGAGGCGGCCATGATGTATTCCGGCATCCCCGTCAGCAATGTCACCACGCTGAAGGATCCGTTACAGTCGGTTTCCGACGCGATCGCGGCGAAGGATGGCCGCAAATTTGCGAAGGCTTATGCCAGTCTGACCGAAGGCTGCAATTCCTGTCACACATCGATGGGCCGAAGCTTCATCGCCATCCGTGTTCCCACCGGGCCGCAGCCATTTGGCAATCAGCTCTTTCCGCCGCAGCGCAAGCCGTAATGGAACCGAGAGGGTGCGGCGTGGTTGATCGGGCAAAAGGAGACCCGACCATGATCCGCAAATTACGATCCGGCGAATACCGCCTCTATTCGCGGAAGGTCAATCCGAAGACCGGCAAACGTCGCAATCTCGGCACCTTCAAGTCTCGCGCCGCGGCCGAAAAGCACGAGCGCGACGTGCAGTATTTCAAGCGGCACTAGCAGGGCTCGTTTCGGAAGGAAAATCGCGCTGAAGCGGAGCGGGTGGCGGAACGTCTTTGCGCTGGCGGGCGAAATCGACTAAGAGCGCCCCGCACAGATGTCCCACCAGATAGCGCAATGATCCGTCTCGACAACGTCAGCAAGCAGGCCGGCCACCAAATCCTCTTCATCGAAGCTTCCGCAGCGCTCAACCGGGGTGAAAAGATCGGCCTCGTCGGGCCGAACGGCGCCGGCAAGTCGACGCTGTTCCGGATGATCGCAGGCCAGGACGTGCCCGACGAAGGGCAGGTGGCGGTCGATCGCGGCATCACGATCGGCTATTTCAGCCAGGATGTCGGCGAGATGTCCGGCCGCAGCGCGGTCGCCGAGGTGATGGACGGC
This sequence comes from Bradyrhizobium sp. Leo78, assembly GCF_059512425.1. NCBI lineage: Bacteria > Pseudomonadati > Pseudomonadota > Alphaproteobacteria > Hyphomicrobiales > Nitrobacteraceae > Bradyrhizobium > Bradyrhizobium sp. Leo78. The sequence continues at coordinate 166,152 of NZ_JCAMOT010000008.1, read as the reverse complement.
GCAGGCCCCGTCAGCATCGTTGCGGCCGAGCTGAAGGAGCTCGAGGCTGCGATGGCCGATCCTGAACGCGCCGATGAGATGGACGACATCATCGCGCGCTATGGCGAGGTGCAGGGACGGTTCGAGGAGCTTGACGGCTACGCGCTCGAGGGGCGGGCGCGCGAGGCGCTGGCCGGCCTTGGCTTCAGCCAGGAGATGATGGACGGCGACGTCGGCTCGCTCTCGGGCGGCTGGAAGATGCGCGTGGCGCTGGCGCGCATTCTCTTGATGCGTCCGGATGTCATGCTGCTGGACGAGCCGAGCAACCATCTCGATCTCGAAAGCCTGATCTGGCTCGAGCAATTCTTGAAGGGCTACGAGGGCGCGCTGTTGATGACGTCGCACGACCGCGCGTTCATCAATCGCGTGATCGGCAAGGTGATCGAGATCGATGGCGGCGCGCTCACCACTTACTCCGGCGACTACGAGTTCTATGAGCAGCAGCGCGCGATGGCCGACAAGCAGCAGCAGGCTCAGTTCGAGCGTCAGCAGGCGATGCTGGCGAAGGAGATCAAGTTCATCGAGCGCTTCAAGGCGCGCGCTTCCCATGCGGCCCAGGTGCAAAGCCGCGTCAAGAAGCTCGACAAGATCGAGCGGGTCGAGCCTCCGAGACGCCGCCAGACCGTGGCGTTCGAATTCCTGCCGGCGCCGCGCTCCGGCGAAGACGTGGTCGCGCTGAAGAACGTCGACAAGGGCTACGGCAGCAAGCGAATCTATGAAGGACTGGACTTCATGATCCGCCGGCGCGAGCGCTGGTGCGTGATGGGAGTCAACGGCGCCGGGAAGTCGACGTTGTTGAAACTGGTGGCCGGCTCGACCGAGCCGGACAACGGCACGGTCGTGCTCGGCGGCAGCGTCAAGATGGGTTATTTCGCGCAGCACGCGATGGATCTGCTCGACGGCGAACGCACGGTGTTTCAATCACTCGAAGACGCGTTCCCGCAGGCAGGACAGGGCTCGCTCCGCGCGCTTGCCGGCTGCTTCGGATTTTCCGGCGACGATGTCGAGAAGAGGTGCCGGGTGCTGTCGGGCGGCGAGAAGGCGCGGCTGGTGATGGCGAAGATGCTCTACGATCCCCCGAACTTCCTGGTGCTGGACGAGCCGACCAACCATCTCGATCTCGCGACCAAGGAGATGCTGATCAACGCGCTGGCGGAGTTTGAAGGCACGATGCTGTTCGTCTCGCACGACCGGCATTTTCTCGCCGCGCTCTCCAACCGCGTTCTGGAGTTGACGCCGGACGGTATCCACCAATTTGGCGGCGGCTACACAGAGTACGTCGCTCGCACCGGCCAGGAAGCGCCGGGGCTGCGGAGCTAGCTTTCGGCCCTCGGTGAGCAAGCAGGGCGGGTCAACGGTTCAGGGCGACGTCCCTGAATGCCTCGACCAGCGGCCGCTCGAGCTTGCCCTTCATGCCCTGCAGGACTTCGTATGCCGCCGCCCGCGGCATCGCCTTTTTGTAGGTCCGCTGTTCGATCAATGCGGAGAAGATGTCGGAGATGGTCAGGATACGCACGATGTCGGAGATGCTCTCGGCGCAAAGCCCGTCCGGATAGCCGCTGCCATCAAGAAACTCGTGATGGTGCCGTACGGCATCGAGGATTTCGGCCGAGATGCCGGGCGTTCCCTTCAGCACGGCATGGCCCGCGGCAGGATGGGTTTCGATCAGCGTACGTTCCTCGGCATCGAGCTTGCCGGGCTTGTCCAGGACGGCGAGCGGAATCCTTGCCTTGCCGAGGTCGTGAAACATTGCCGCCGCATAAAGACGCTCGATATCGGCCTTCGCCATGCCAAGGCTGAGGCCGAAATCGACGGCGATGCCGGTGACCAATAAGCAGTGCTGGTAGGTGCCCTCATGGTGACGGCGAACTGTCGCGAGCCAGTCGGACAGCCCACGCTCGGCGATCGTCTCTGCGATCACGTTGCCGGCGTCCTTGGCCTCCGCGACATTGACCGCCCAGCCGCAGGTGACCGCCGAGAACATCGAGGCGAAGCTGGCCGCGCCGACCGATGCAGCCTCCCGCGCGCTCGAGGCGGGTTCGCTCGGAACGATCGATGTGGTCTCGCCCGGCGCGAGCTTTGCCAGCAACTGGGCCGGCTTGACCGGACTGAGCAACGCATGCGTCGCGCCGAGCGCGTAGGCCTGGACCACCGCCAGCCGGGTCCTCTCGTTGACGACGAAGATGCGCTTTGGGATTCGCGAGAACGTGCCTGACAGGGCTTTGAGCGCCGTGATGTTGTCGACGACACGCAGGTCGGCGTTGACGACAACGGCCGCGATGTCATTGCCGCGAATGCTGGCGGCTCCAAGCAGATCCCCTGTAACGGGATGCTTCGGCTCCAGCATGGCGCACAAGGACGAAAGCCCGGCCTGCGTATCGGCTACAACGTAAACAGACATCGAGATGGTATTGCCGGCATTGCTTCAGATGTTGTCGAAGGCGCGCTGCTCGGCCTGGGTGAGAAAATGATCGAGGTCGCTGCAGAGACTGTGCGCGACATCCTCGTTGAGTTCGAATCGCAGCGTCTTTCCGGCCATGTCGATCTCGACGATTCCGCGCAGCGGCTCCGCGCAATTCGTGGTGACGGAGAAGGCTGCGATCTTGTGGACGGCCATCGGTCGTTCCTCCCTGGGAAAATTGTGCGGCGGGCATGCTCACTTTGGAATGATGGCGCGCCCTTTCTTCTTTCGTTCGGCGACAAACTTCACACCGATCTGCATCCCGTCGACCCGGATCAGTTCGCAGCGCCGGAACGCAAGTCCTCTCGATGACAGGATCAGGAAGAATTCCTGCGCCCGCAGCACGTCGAGCGGGCCGTCGACCTCGAGCTTGGCGCCGGTCTGCGACACGTCGAGAAGAACGCAGCTTCGTTGCCAGGTGCCGTCAACGCCCATCAGGTTGACCGGATAGCGGTGCTCGAAATGAACGCGCTCGGCTTTTCGGTTTCCATAAGCCATCAATGCACTCCCCCAACTGAAGCTGTATCGGCAGACAAGGGCCTGGCGCCGATGTCGCTTACGGATCCGAAGCGGATGGCGCGCTGCGCGGTGGAAAGCGAAAGCGTGTCAAAGGCCTCCCTGGCCTGTTCGAGTTGTTGCGGCGAAACCGGCTTGACGCCCTTGCGGCTCCTGATGATGGCGACCGCGGTCTGCCAATCGAGCCGCGACGCCCGGCAGGCGAGGACCAGGCCGTAGCAATCCTCCGTCTCCAGCAGCGGCTCGATGGTTTCGATCGGAACGGTTGCCAGCAGCGACAGCGCGGCGATGACACTGGGGTGGTCGCGCCGGATCGCAAAACGGTTGACGATGGAATCGTTCAACTGGCCGGCATTGTTGAGCGCGAGCACCGTCGCCTTTGCCTCGGAATAGTCCACGGCAACAGGCTTGCGGGCGCGCCCGCGCGCGGTGGTCTCTTCGATCAGCGTTCTGATCGCGACATGTCGCTCGGGCGGCGCGGTCTTGAGCAGGCGGGCCTGCGCGGAGGGGCTGCACTTCGCCACCAACTCGCAAAGCACATCGCGCGGCAGATCCGGCCGCTGCACCAGCGCGTCGGCGATATCATCGTCGCGCAGGGCCATATCGACCAGGGTCGCAAAGCCCACAACAGAGAACTGCGCACCGGGATTCCTTGCGAGGATGCCGCAGATGGCGGCATCGCCGCGCATCAGCAGGGCATCCGTGAGCCTGCGGCTCACCGCGCTGCGTCCGGCGATGGCGCCGAGGTGCTTTTCGCCGCGGGTCCTGATGACCTCGATGAGGTCGTCCTCAGACAGGCATTCGCACTTGCGAAGGATCGGGACGGCGACGGCCGCGTCCTCGTGCTGTGCGAGGCGGCGCACCGCCTCCCTCGGGGCCGACCTCAAATCGGCAAGGGGGGCGCTGAGTTTGGTCAGCGTGCGTGCTTCGACCGCCCCGATCAGACGGACCAGGACGTCGTCGAATATTTCGATCTGGTGCTCGCTGAGCCGGTCGGCGTCCGCGAGGAACAGGCTCGCCACCTGCCGCAATATCCGGATGCGGCGTTCGGGCGAACCGGCTCTGACAACATCTTCTAGTTCTGCAATAAGCTCAGTCGAGGCAATGGCAGTCATGGCGGCACCAATAATCCGCTGCAGGACGTCGCTGTTCCTCAGCCGATTTCGCGCCTAGATTGTTAATTACCACTGTAAATTGGTCTTTTAGGGTTGTGCCCCCTTTAAGATTCTACCAGAAAACAGTATCGAAATTCGGCAATGGTATTTTGCCACGTTGTCTTTCGCAGTCACTGCGCTCCAACTGGGTGGAGATTGGAGAAGAGTACGAGACGAGTCGTCGAGCGAAGATCGCCGCTTTTTTGCAGCGCGGCATGATTGCCGTGCCCTCGACTGGTGTTGCTCTTACAAGAACTATTTTAAATGAACGATCATTCACCGGCGCCAACGCTGGTGCCGAAGATATTTCGGTTCGATGATATCGACACGTTTCGGAGCTTTATTCGAAACGTGCAGGTGGAGTGCATTCCGCTCGCCCGGGATATTTCGGCCGAGCAAACCATCCTGAACTTGCCGGGTTGCGACCTGAACTACACGAAGGCGTTTCCGCGGGTCATCGACGTGCAGTTGGCGCCGAACACGACCGCCGTCGGGTTCCCGATGGATGAGGGCACCGCCATTCGCTTCAATGGTATCGAGCACGATCGGTCGTTGCTGGTGATTGGCAGCGGCGGGGCCGCCTATAGCGCACTTGAGAGAACCCCCCGGCAGTATGCCTCGATCGTTTTCAAGCCCAAGGTCGAGGATCGCGGGTGGCCGAAGACCGGACTGAGCTTCAATCTCTATGAAACCAGCGAGACGGCGAAACGGCGGCTGCGCCAGCTGGTGCGGGAGATCCTGGCGATCGCGCCGCATTTGGCCGAGGCGCCTGAGGTTCCCGGAGTAGCGGTCGCGATCCGCGAATCCCTGATGGCCGCGATCGATCATGCGTTCGCGGAGGTCGTGCCGGCAAAGTGGACGGCGCGGGCGAACGCTGCGCGGCAGTTCAAGGTTTTCAAGGATGTGCAGGCGGTCCTGTCCAGCGAGCTCGCGCAGCCGATCTACAGCAGCGATCTTGCCAGGGAGATCGGCGTGTCAGTGCGTACCATGCACGATGCGGTGCAGCGCTATCGGGGGATGAGCCTGCACCGATATCTCCGCCTGCGACGGCTGTGGCTCGTTCGCCAAAACCTCTTGGCCGGCACCCATAGCGTCAAGGCCTGTGCACTCGCCTGTGGCTTTTGGCACCTCAGCGACTTCTCCAGGATATATCGGGCGCATTTCGGCGAATCGCCATCGGAGACCCTTTCGAGGTCACGGCGATCCTGAATAGCTAGAGCGTTTTCGAGCGAAGTGGACACCGGTTCGCGTGAAGAAAACGCGTCAAAACAAGAATCTAGACTGCGCGGTTATGCGCCGCTCTGGCACTTCTTCATGAAGCTGGTCTTGGCGGCGCCGGCGAGCTTCTTGCCATCGGACCCGACCGCTTTGGCCTCGCAGGACTCGGTGGTGCATTTCTTCATGAACGAGGTCTTTGCCGCGCCCGACAGCGGTTTGCCGTCCTTGCCGACGGCCTTGGTCTCGCAGGACTCCTGCGCGAATGCCGAGCCGACCGCAAAGGTGGTGACGACCGCTACCAACAATATCCGTTTGAGCATGGGCTTCTCTCCCTATTTGATTTGCCAAAATAGCCGAGCGGATTGGATATCGGAATCTTGCGCCAATCAAGTTGATAGCGCACGGATTCCTCCGCCAAATCGACAAGCCATACGCGCGACTACGCCGCCCGGACTTCCGCGAGGAAGCGGTTGACCTGGCCGGCGAGGTCGCGAGACTGCGCGGAAAGCTGTTCGGCGGCGCCAAGGACCTGGCTGGCGGCGGCTCCGGTGTCGTCGGCGGCGCGCTGGACACCGGAAATGTTCGAATTGACGTCCTGCGTGCCACGCGCCGCTTCCTGCACGCTGCGCGAGATCTCCTTGGTGGCCGAGCCTTGTTCCTCGATCGCGGCGGCGATCGCGGTGCCGATCTGGTCGATCTCGGTGATGACGTCGACGACGTTCTGGATCGCTTTCACCGTCTCATCGCTTGCGGCTTGAATGGTGGCGATCTGCTCGGAAATTTCGGTGGTCGCCTTCGCAGTCTGGCCGGCCAGCGACTTCACCTCCGAGGCGACCACGGCAAAGCCGCGTCCGGCATCCCCGGCGCGCGCGGCCTCGATCGTCGCGTTCAGGGCCAGCAGGTTGGTCTGCGCCGCGATGTTCTGGATCAGCGTGACGACATCGCCGATCTTCTGCGCGCCCTCGGCAAGCGAGCGGGCGGTGTCGCCGGTGCGGCGGGCGTTCTCCACGGCGCGTGCCGCGATCTCGGTCGACTGCGTGACCTGGCGCCCGATTTCCGAGATCGAGGACGTCAGCTCTTCGGTCGCGCTGGCAACCGTCTGCACATTGGTCGAGGTTTGGTCGGAGGCCGTCGCTACGACAGCGGCCTGCCGGTTGGTGGCGGACGCCGTGGAGGACATCGACTGTGCGGTCTCCTCCATAGTGGCAGAGGCGGCCGAGAGCCCGCCGACGAGCTCGCTGACCTTCGCCTCGAACGTGTGTGTCAGGTTGTCGAGCACTTGCGCGCGGCGCATCTTGACCTGGTTCTCGGCTTCCTTCTCGGCCGCGAGGCGATCGGCCTTGATCATGTTGTCCTTGAAGACGCGTACGGCCTGCGCCATTGCGCCGATCTCATCGCTGCGCTCGGCGCCCGCGATCTCGTCCGCAACGTCGCCCGCAGCAAGCCGCGACATCCTGGCGGTCAATTGCACGATTGGCCTGCAGATCCGGCGTCGCACCATCATGACCAGCGCAATGCTCGCCGCGACCACGGTGATCAGGCCGGCGAGCGCGACCAGGAAGCTGACACGCGCAGAGGAGTAGGCGGAAGAGAGCACCTGCTCGGCATTGTCGTAGAAGGCGTCGCGCACCCCGATGATCGAATTGAGCCCGTGCTGCGATTCCACGTAGAAGGCATCGACATCGTGCTCGTACTTGCCGCTGGCCGCACCTTCCTTCACGAGCTTGAGCTCCTTGCCGAACCGCTCGACATAGGCCTCGTTCATGCGGTCGAGTGCGACTGCGACGTTGGCGGGCAGGTTGGGATTGCCACGCAGTTCCTGCAGTGACATCAGCACCTGGTCCGCGCGCCCCTGGGCGCGAGCGAGATCGACCTTCTCGGTCTCGGTCGCCGCGCGCCTGGCGCCGACAAGGTTCTTGTGCTGGCTTGCATTGAAGCCGCCGACGTCGCGCAGCGACCAGGCGATATTCGCGTAGACCGACTGCCGATAGGCGTCGCCGTCGATCAGGGCCAACTTGCGCACCTGGCCGTCGAGCAGGGAGGCTGCGGCATTGTTGAGCACTGCATTGTCGGCGACGATTTTCTTGGCGGCGTCCTTGCGCGCTTCTGCCGGGCCGTCGATCGCCTTGTCCATCGCCTCGCGCAACGCGTTGAATTTTGCGTTCACCCCATCGATGCCGGCGCCGATCGCTCCGCCGTCCTCGAGCGAACCGGGCAGCGCTTTACGCAGCGCCATCATCTTGTCGCGGGCGCGATCGGTCGCCGTGCGCACCTTCTCGTTCAGATCGGCCCGCTGCTTCGGATCGATCACCGGTGGCCCAAACAGGATGTTGGTGGCAAAGCCACGCTCCGAATTGAGATAGCGCGGGATGTCACTGATCGCGCGAACGATTGCGAGCCGCTCCTGCGCTGCCGACACGTTCTCCATGGTCTGGTATTTCGAAACCGCGACGTAGAGGGCCAGTCCACCGCCCACGGCGGAGAGCGAGACGATGGCGGTGGTCAAGAGGGTTCCGATTTTCATGTGACTGGTGCCATTTTGGACGATAGAGGAGCGTTCAGCTCCATGGTAACCAGCGCGGATTAAATCCGCGTTTACGCTTTCCGATCGGAGTGACCGGCATGGCCCATCGTATCCTCGTCTTCTACGGCTCCTATCGCTCCGACCGCATGGGCATTCGGCTTGCAAGCTTCGTGGTCGAGGGCCTGCGCGCCCGCGGCGAGGACGTCGAATTCATCGACGCGAAGGGGGTCGGATTGCCCATGCTCGACCGCATGTACAAGGAGTATCCGAAGGGCACGGCGCCCGCTGCGCTGGAGAAGCTTGCGGGCCAAATCCGCGAGGCCGACGGCTTCGTGTTCATCACCGGCGAATACAATTGGGGCATCCAGCCGGGGCTGAAGAACCTCACCGATCATTTCCTGGAGGAGTGGTTCTGGCGGCCTGCCGCGATCGCAAGCTATTCCGCCGGACGTCTCTCCGGCGCGCGTGCCGCGACCGCCTGGCATGGCACGCTCTCCGAGATGGGCATGGTGGTGATTTCAAGCACGATCGGCGTCGGACCGATCGGGCAGACGCTGTCGGCGGATGGAAAGCCGATCGGCGAGGGCGGCAAGGCGCTGGAGCGGGCCTTTCCGCGCTTTGCCGATGATCTCATGTGGTGGGTCGAAGCCGCCAAGGAGCAGCGGGCGCGCAAGAAGCCGCCTTACTGAGTTGAGGCGAGGGCCCTTAACTAGCGCGTTCGCTGATCCGAATTTCCGGTGGCCGATTTGCGCTTGGTCTCGGCAGGCGCGCCCATCTCCTGGCAGGGCATCTCCTGCCATGAACCGTCGGCTGCCTTTTGATAGGCGCGGCAGGGCGATGTAGCCCGATTCTCGTCGGCCTTCTGGGCGTCCGGCTGGGTTTCCGAATTCTTCGCGAGGACCGGCGTCGCAAAATGCGCGAGCGCGGCCACCGAACCTGCGAACATCACTGCTGCGATCCGCATCGGAGGTTCTCCTTTTCGATGCAGACTTTTCTAGAAGCAATTGTGGAAAATTTTTGCCAAGCGGCCCCATGCGCCGGACTTTGCTTAACAATCGGAAAATGACCGATGAGCCCAGGTCCGGGGAACGTCGTTGTCGTTCGCCGGTTTAGAACCAACTGCGGCCAACCAGGACAGTGTGACGACCGGCGCAGGCAACATCGGGAGAGCGACATGATGCCAGAGACGCAGATTCACGTGATCGCGCGGCAGATGTTGGAGCAGCACGGGTTTGAGGCGATCGCCCGGGCGGCGCAGAAGGCGCAAGCCTGCGAGAGCCAGGGCGAGGCCGACGAGGCCCGTGAATGGCGCCACATCGAAGCCGCCATGAAGATCATGCGCGGCCCCCACCAGAGCTGATGAGCTATCGCACTAGCTGACGAGAGCTATCGCACCGGCATCGGCGGCCGCACCACCGGTCCGCCATCCTGCGCCGGCGGCTCGGGCACCGTTTGCAACGGCGCCGGCGCTGATGGTGGCGGCAGGGGCGGAGCTGCAGCGGCGGTTTGCGCGGGCGGATATGTCGGCGGCTTCGGCCTGCGCACGGGCGCTGCGACCGGCCGCGGCGGCGGCGCGGCACGCGGCTGCACGGCTTGTGCCGACACCCTGGCCTCAGAATTCCTGGCGATGTCGCGGGCGATCTGATCCTGGCCAGCCTTGAGCTGCGCGATGCTGGCTTTGAGTTGCTCGATCTGTTGGCCCATCGTCGCGAGATCGTGCGCCATCGACTGCAGCAACTGTGAGGAATCAGCAGAGAGGGCGGCGGCTGTGGTCGGCGCGGCGGCTTGCGCTGGCTGTGCCTGAGCAGGGGTGTCCGGTTGAGCGACCGCCTGATCGGTCGAGGCGGTTTGAACGGCGGGTGAGGCTGATTGCTCTGTCGCGGCCTGATCGGCGGGCGGGGCCGGTTGCTCGGCGGGCGCCGTCGCGTTACCCGACGGTGACGAGGACAACGATGACAGCAACGAGACCTGCGGTATCCAGTCCGCAATCATCTGCTTGGCAGTGTCGCCATGATGCTTCCAGGCTGCCGCCGCGAAAGCGCTGAGCAGAGCGAACAGGAAGGCCATCGCGGCGCGCTTGGCCCATTTGGCGAACGGCGAAGGCTCGCTCGGGAGCTGGATGTGATCGCTGGCCGTCACGCGAAAGGCAGTATCGAGCGATGGCGCCGAGGCGCCGGTTGTCACGTAGCTCTGCGGTGCCGGCGTCTGGTTCACTTCGGCAGGCGGCGTTGGCGGTACACGATCTCCGCGCGCGGCGAGAACGACTTCGGGGTCGATCACGAAAACATCGTGCGGATCGGATTCTTTAGCAGGATTAGTGTTCAGCGTGGAAAGCATTGGCGCTCCATCTTCAGTCCAATGCCACCCGCTCTGGAAGCGGCCGGCGGATTAACACTACGTCAACCATCCTCTGCCCAGCCCCACGACTCCAGCCAGGTGTGACCAAAGCAAGGCGAGAGGAGGGAGAGTCTGGGGCCGCCCACGGCGACTGTTTTCCCCGGAACTCGGGAATCAGCCGCGCAATGGGCACGCAGGCAGCTAGTTCTTCGGACGGATGAAGCCGGCAAGGTGAGTCTTCTGCGTTTCGCACCATGTCGTCATGCCCAGCCGCCGCTGGTCGAGATCAGTCGCCTGCGTGGCGACCGCGACTTCGGCCATGAGCTCGTCGTCCTGCCGCTCGCCCATCTTGCCCCCGGTGTGCATGAACGCGATCGCCTTGCGCACTTTCTCCGTGGTGCCATCGGGCAGGTGCATCTCCTGGGCCTTCTGCACCAGGTCCTGATAGACGAGGTCGGTGTTGGGACACTCGACCTTGGCGGCAAACGCCTGCAGCACCAGCGTGACATAGGCCGAGCGCGGATCGGCCTGCGCGGGCTGAGCAGCAAGCAACAGTCCCGCGATCAATAAACGAGAGCGCATCCTTGGGAACCTCCTGTTTTTTGAGGAGGCTAGCGTCGACGCTCGCGCCGTGCAACCGAGGCAAGGCAGAACATGCTGGTTCAATCAAACAGACGTGTTCCAATGGCTGTTGCCATGATTTCAGCATTATTCTGGCAGCAACTGGGTAATAGGTTAACGCAGGGGAGACGTGCGGTGTCGAGATTGGGGCTCGCAGTTTTGCTGACGGGGGCAGTGGGGCTCGCCGGCTGCATGCAGACGACGCTGTCGCCATCCACAGATGCAAGCATGACGCCGCGCGATCGGCAATTGTTGGCCCATCCGCCTTACGCGCAGGCGGCTATCCCGGAGCAGTTCCAGCGCCACATCGTCGACTATTCGCGCAAGGAACAGCCGGGCTCGATCCTGGTCGATACCGACGCGCGCTATCTCTATTACGTGCTGCCAGGTGGCAAGGCGATCCGCTACGGTGTGGCGGTCGGCGAGGAGGCGATGGCGTTCTCCGGGGTCGCCACCGTTGGCCGCATGGCCGAGTGGCCCGACTGGGTTCCGACCAAAGACATCCAGGAGCGGCTCGGACCTTATCCGTCGCGAGTCGCCGGTGGACCGGCCAATCCGCTCGGTGCGCGTGCGCTCTATCTCTACCAGGGCAACAAGGACACGCTGTACCGCATCCACGGCACCAATCAGCCGGAATACATCGGGCAGGCGATCTCCTCCGGCTGCATCCGCATGGCCAATTCCGACGTGATCGATCTGTTTGGCCGGGTGAAGCAGGGCGCCACAGTCGTCGTGCTGCCGCCTGCCGCCGGCACGGCGTCGGTTGGGCCGTTCAGCGCGCGCCGCGGCTGATTTGATCTAATCCAACTCTCCACTCGTCATTCCGGGGCGACGCGTTAGCGTCGAACCCGGAATCCATTTCACCCCACGTCTGCGGCCCGATGGATTCCGGGCCTGCGTGCTCGCGCACGCATCCCAGAATGACAGAGGTGTGGGGCCGCCAGAATGACAGCGCCGGCTGTGGCGCAATCACCACACATCGAAGGAATTGCGCAGCGACAAGCGCGCCCTGACGCTTCCTGCCCCGGTTACGCCCGATTGGAGGCCGCCCTTAACCATGTTGGATTTCGGCTTGGGCTAGGGGCGCGAGTTGGGGATGCAACATGTGCTTCGACGCTGCCGCAAATTCGTACGTCGACATCAGGGCGCGCGCGCAGGTTGATGCGCACTTGGTCTCATCCGGTTCTATGTGGAGGGCCACGCGGCTCATTGCGGTGGTCGTCGGGGCCGCTTCATTGGCGGCCTGCGCGCAGTCAACCGTCGTCAGCCAACGATCGGAGATCGGCGCGAGCAGGCAGGCATCATACGTGTACACCCGCACGGCGGCGGTCGCGATGAAGAAGCGGGTAGCGGCAATGCGCAAGCACACGCGGCTGGCGTCGCGCAAGGGTGGCGATGTCAAGGTCGCATCCCAGGGTGTCGCGAGCTTCTACAGTGAGGACTCGCAGACCGCGAGCGGAGAGAAGTTCGACAAGAACGAATTGACCGCAGCCCATCCGACCTTGCCGTTCGGCACCAAGCTTCGCGTCACCGACGTGAAGAGCGGCCGTTCGGTGACGGTGCGGGTCAACGACCGCGGACCTTATGTGCGGGGACGAGTCGTCGACGTCTCCTATTCCGCCGCGCAAGAACTCGGAATGGTCGGCAAGGGCGTCACCAACGTCAAGCTTGATGTGGTCCACTAGAGCATGATCCGGAAAGGTGGGTACCGGTTTTCCGAAAAAGATCATGCTCAAACAAAGAGCGAGAGCGGGATGACGATTCGAAGAAAAGTCATCACGCGCTAGACTCTTGCCTTGACGCGTTCGGGAATTTTCTCTGTCGTCGTCGGGAAAATTTCCCTCGCATGCGGCGCTTTAATCAGGTTGCCGACGCCCATCGGCGCGATAAGATTCGAAACGCTACGTCCCGCGCCTTGAACTTATCCATTGCGTGCGGATTCTTACCCAATGAACTTCAACCCCGCCTTCCATTCGTGGAGGCGGGGTTTTTCTTCGGCGCGCTTCGGCAGCCCGCAACAGGGTCCCGGCTACGCCAAAGGGGCTTCGCCGCGGCGCGCAAGCCCGGCACGACGAGAGGATCCTTCCGATTCAAATTTCAAGCAGCTTTCCGCTGTCATCGTCCGCCACCGGGTCGGCCGAATGGCCGCCCGATGACAGGCTCCGGAGGACGATCCAGTATTCCAGAGGCGGTTGAGTTTGAGCCGAAAGGCCGCCGGATACTGGATGCCCCGCCTTCGCGGGGCATGACGCGTTCGCGTTCTCACGGCGCGAATTGCCCGACCTTTGCGTTCGTTTCACCCTCCTCGAAACGCAGAGGGCGCAGGGAAAGCCGGGTGCCGGTTGCACCCATCCATAGCGCCGCGGAACTTCACGGCGCGTTGACTGAAAGGTCGGAACGGCGCCCGTGTTCCACAGTTGGGCCTCCGAAGGGGCACCATTGGAGGAGGACCGATGAAGAAGCTCGCATTGTTGAGTGCCGCCGCGGTGTTGGCGACGACGTTCGCCACCCCGTTGATGGCGCAGGGAGTCACGCAGGAACCCGGTTCGATCGGGTTCAACTATCCGAATTCGCGCTACATGACCGGTAGCTATGGCGTGGGTACGCCCTATAACACCGGCCGTTATCCCCGCATGGGCTATTATTATCGACCGGTCTACTACGGATACGGACCCGTCTATCACCGACCCTATTACGGGCCGGGTCCAGGCGCGGTCGCTGCCGGCGTCGTCGGTGGCGCGATCGGTACCGCAGCCGCGATCGCCGCTGCGCCGTTCGAGCCGTATGATTCCTACGCCTATTACTACGATCCTTATTGAGGAACGCAGTAGCGACAGGAGAGCGGCCCACGGGCCGCTTTTTTGTTGCGGCTTCCGCTATGCGCCCGTCGCAACGGCAGAACGGCGTGGGCGCCGTTCCATCAAATCGTCACGTTCCCGGCGAATTGCGGCCAAAACCTGTTGGCTAGTGGCGAAAACCGGGCAAGCACAAACATGGGAAAAGAAATTGTCCTACAAAATGATCGCAGAACGCGACAACGAGAAAGTCAAGGTCGAACGCCAGAGCTCATTGATCATCGTTGCCAAGGCACGCGTCTTCGCCAGCGCCGGCTGGCAGGTCGTGATCACGGACAAAGAGGGGAAGTTGTACGCTCCGGCGGAGTTCGATCAATTGTTAGCGGCGTGATTTTTCGGATTGCGTGGGGCGATAAGCGTCAGCGTAATCCGTCGATCGGCTGGCTGTGAGTGGCGGATTATGCTGACGCCAATTCGCCCTACCAGTTCTGCTTCATCAATTCAGCAAAACGTGAACGACCGATCGCGGGGCGCCGGACGGCGATGCGCTGATTGCGCGGCTGCATCAGCGGTTGGTGCCCGGGAAGATCATTTCATTTCGGCGCTCGATTGAGAGCGTCCGTATCGTCGGTTTACCGCCACGGCGAAGCTTCTTCCTAAGACGCATCAAGCAGGGATGCCCCGGCCCCTTTTACGCACACGTCCGCCGTGGCCGATCACGATGATGTTTTTTGGATGATGAGCATCATTCTATTGAACGTGAACGTCTGATCGCCATCTGGAGCCGCGAACGCCACGATGACTTCGAAACGTTGGCGAGAGTTCAAACATGATTTGTTTGGTCAAGTCGAAAGGGGAATAGGCAATGACTAGGTTCAAGCTTTTCAGCGCGGTTGCATTGGTAGCAGCAATGGTCGCGAGTCCGGTGGTCGCGCAGCAGGCGGTCCAGGAGCCTGGCGCGGCGGCGTTCTATCAGAGCCTCGGCGTCGGCTCCCATTCCTACCCGCAGAATGCGCTGGCGTCCTTCGGCCGCGTCGATCTGTCGGCTGCGCCTCCGGCGCGTCATGCGCGCGCGTCCGCGCGGCATCACGTCAGGCACTGACGTAGTGACGAGGTCGGCGAGCATGGGTAAGCCGCCGGCTTCTTCAGTCGAAGGCGGATTGCGTTCGCGCGCCGTCCGCCTTCAAACCGTTTGAAGCGCGCCGTTGCTCAAATCCGCCCTGCGGAGCGCCACGCCGGAACGGGATCGAGTGGTGTGCGGTACAGTTCGATATTGTCGGCGTCGGTGACGCGAACCGCGCAGCCTTTCGCTTTCAACTCGGGCTTGACCTGTGAGAGCTCGTTGGCGAGCTGGTCGGCTCTGTCGGAGGCGACGTGCAGGTCCTCGAGAATGATCGAGCCCTGATTCCTGAACTCTTCCCCAACGATGAGATCGAAGCTGTAGCAAGGCATCCGAACCACTCCTGTTTCGGTATGCACTGCATGGTAGCACTGAGTCGTTGGTTCCCTAATACGACCAACGCACAATGGTTAAGCGTCGCGCGAGAACGGTGTGCAGCGATGCCCGAATGCATCACACGGCTCGTCCCGCGATGAAATGTTCCGTAGTTTTCCGGTGGCCCGCTGGCCGCAAACTGTGATCCAGGCCACTTTTGCCTTGTTAGGACTTTATTAAACTTATCGGCGTCCCCTTAAAGGCAAGGGAATTTGTGGCGGAACCGGATCCGGGAGCCGGCAGCTACAAGAGAAGGCCGGCGGCGTAACGCCCGCCGGTCTTTTCTCTGCACTGGCGGCGAAGGAGCCGAGCTACGAAGTAAGACAGCAATCCTGCTTCTTCTGGCGATGAGCGGCCGCCGTGCTCCATCACAGGATCAGAGAAGCCTTTGCACAATCCTCGGTCCCCAGTGCAAGGCCGTGAAGTAGTACGTGCTTACTGCGATGAACGCTGCGGCGATGCCCATGCAAATCGCCGCTCCGATTTTGACGTGAGCAGCAGAGCGCAGCTCGCGCGCGCGAATGAACGCCTCGGCAACAATCAGATTGGGAATGTAGAAAAAGAAAGCCATCACGACGTCAAAGCCCCCATCGAAAGTCGGCGTGTGGCCCATGTTGTGGCCGAGCAATGCCCAGAATCCGTAGTCCATCCGGTAGAGCCAGGATCCGATCACCAGTGCAAACAGCCGGATCGCCCAGGCGCGATGCTGCTCGAAGCGTTTGCCTCGCGCATGCCAGAACGTTGTGACGGCGGCGATGGCCGTGAGCGCGCCATAGAGGCTGAAACCGATATTCATCGGTGTCCCGCCGATGGTGCCCTGCACGGCGATAAAAGCGAGCCCGCCCAAGCCGGCCATGAGTGCTGACAATGCATAGAGCCGGCCGACCCACCGGTGAAACGCCGGTGCTCTTGCCCGCACGGCGCTGATCAGTTGCAACGGCCCGAGCAGCAGCAGCACCGTGCCGGCCGCAAAATGCAGCCCGATACCCATTGTTGCCAGCAGCGAATGCGGATCGTGAAGGCGCGGCAGATCCCGGTTCCACTGATCAAGATTTCCATCCACCAGCGCGCCAAGATAGATCGCAACGATATAGAGGCCGAAGATGGCCGCGCTGATCCAGACGGCAGCCACAAGGGCGGTCATCGTCCATCGCAACGCCGCCGCGCCGACGGCATTGGCGCCGATCGAGCTGCTTTGCTGCCGATCAAGTTCGAATTGCAAGGACACTGCGATAGCTCAGCATAAGTTTGACGCGCGACGAACAGGATTTGGAGCTGATTGAGGCATTGGGATGACTGCAAGGCTCGGAGCCTGGTCGATGACGTTACCGATGTAATTCGAACGCATGTGATCGATCGAGCGCAACTTTCGTGGTCTCCAGCGCGTTGTGCAAGCATGACAGCTCAGCAAACTCTGCATCCCATGATGAACTTTGACCCGTCCGAACCCGCGATCCTGCACGACCGCGCCACGGACGAGATTGTTACCTGGATCGGCGACGAAGCCGACGACTTCCGCCGCACCAGCAACGCGCGCGCCGACGGGGCGGTTGCGTGGCGGGAGTTCGTGTTCGACGGATGGGGGAATGTGCTGGGCGGGTGAGGGTCGGCGGAGTTGGTGGCGGGCGTGCAGCGCCAATCGCGGATAGCGGTTGCCTCGGGCGGCAAGGGCGGATATCCGTCCGCTCCTCCGGGCCAGACCAAATTCCGACGATCGGCCCGGGCAGACCACGAACGGACGACCGATGCCCCTGTCTCTGCCCAAGCAAAAGATCCGCGTCCTGCTGCTGGAAGGCGTGAACGATTCTGCCGTTCGCCTGTTCGACGCCAATGGTTACACCGAGGTTGAGCGTCTGCCGAAGGCGCTCGGCGCCAAGGAGCTCAAGCAGGCGCTGTCGGGTGTGCATATGCTGGGCATTCGTTCCAGGACCCAGCTCACCGCCGACGTGATCGAGGCGGCCGATCGGCTGATTGCGGTCGGCTGTTTTTCCGTCGGCACCAACCAGGTCGATCTCGACGCGGCGCGGCGGCTTGGCATCCCAGTGTTCAACGCGCCTTATTCCAACACGCGCAGCGTCGCGGAACTCACCATTGCCGAGGTGGTGATGCTGCTTCGAAAGGTGTTCCCGCGCTCGGTCGCGGCGCATGCCGGCGGCTGGGACAAGTCCGCGGAGGGCAGCCGCGAGGTGCGCGGCAAGACGCTCGGCATCGTCGGCTACGGCAATATCGGCTCGCAATTGTCGAATCTGGCGGAAGCCATGGGCATGCGCGTGATCTTCTTCGACCAGACTGACAAGCTCCGCCACGGCAACACCGAGCCGGTCGAGACGCTGGATGAGCTGCTCGCCGCGAGCGACGTGGTCTCCCTGCACGTGCCGGAGACGCCGGCCACCGCCAACATGATCGGCGAGCGTGAATTGCGGCAGATGAGGCAGGGCGCCTACCTCATCAACAACTCGCGCGGCACCGTCGTTGACCTTGATGCCCTGGCCCGGGTGCTCGGCGAGGGCTGGCTCGCCGGCGCGGCCGTCGACGTCTTCCCGGTGGAGCCGGCCTCGAATGCGGACCGCTTCGTCTCGCCGCTGCAGGGCCTTTCCAACGTGATCCTGACCCCGCATGTCGGCGGCTCCACCGAGGAAGCCCAGGATCGCATCGGCGGCGAGGTCGCGCGCAAGCTCATCGACTATTCCGATGTCGGCTCAACGCTCGGCGCGGTCAACTTCCCGCAGGTGCAACTGCCGGCCCGCCCAACTGGCACCCGCTTCATCCACGTGCACCGGAACGTCCCCGGCGTGCTGCGGCAGGTGAACGACGCCGTCTCCCGTCACGGCATCAACATCCTCGCGCAATATCTGCAGACCGATCCGGAAGTCGGCTATGTCGTGCTCGAGACCGACGTCGTCGGCGGAGAGGGCGAGGGATTGCTGGCGGACTTACGGGCTGTCGACGGCACCATCCGCGTCCGCGTGCTGTACGATCAGAATCGGCCGATGGCGCGGTGAGGGGCTCCCTACGGGGTCTGCTGCTTCGCGCGCCACTTTGGGCCGGGCCCCCGCATGTAGTGAAGCTCGGGCCGGTAGGGATCGCAGACGGCTCCGATCAGCTTGCAGCAGCCGGCGATGATCGCCTTCAGCGCTCGGCGCAGCGGTGTCCATGACGGCTGTGCGGGCGGCACCGGCTCCGCCCTCAATGCGACTTGCCAAGCACTGATGCGAACGGCACGGCGAGGACCTCGTCGCCGAGCTCATCGGTGACGTGCAGGACCCAGCTCCGCCAATCTTCCTCGCTTGGCGTCATGATGAGGGCGCGGACCAGGCCTTCCGCGTGCTCGCGTGCCTCGGCCAGGTCCATGGCGTGGCCGCATTCGTCGATGATGACGTGCTCAGCGTCGGAGCAGTGGAAATATAGTTCAGTCATGTTCCGCCTCCTGCGGCAAGCGACCTCACGGCTTATCGATAGCAGCAGGGATGACGGCTGAGAATCCGGGTGATCCCCCATCGGGAAGTTACGGGGAATGCAGAGGATTCGAATCAAGCCGATGTGATCGGTTCGCTAAACCGCTGCATGAGCTCAGAAAAATGTGAACGGAGTCGTTCTTCTCGCGACGAGCCACGGCGTTCGCGTGACCGCGTTTTGCGAACGGAAAATCGTTCTGTCTTGCTGCTCGCTTCTGCAGTTCGAATCTACGACGCGCGCAGATGGCGAAACGAATCGCTCCATGACGCGACGATGACTGTTGCGCATTGATCCCGCTCACTATCGCATCGGGAGGTGCGCATTCCCTGCATTGTTGCAATGCAACAATAGCGAATGCCGCAGTGCAACAAGGGACCTATATGCTGGGCAGCGAATCCACTCAGGAGAATTGCAGTGAAGAAGACTTCCCTAACTCTTGCGGCCCTCGTCGCGATCTCAATGGCGGGTGGCGCTGCCAGCTTCGCTGCGGAGTTGCCGACCTATGAACTCAACGGCCTGCCGATCTCGCAGGTGCAGGTCGGGCTGCTGGGAGCGGCCAATGTCCGGGAGCAGTCGCCGGTCGCCACCACAGCGGCTTCTCCGCACCAGCTCAGCGTGCTGACACAGCGACCGAAACTCAAGGCGGCGTCGGCGACACAAAGCCCGACCCAAACCTCCGGTCTCTCGGCCCACTGAGCGCCGCATCCAAAGCCGCACGAAATGCCAAAAGGCCCGCGACCTCGCGGGCCTTTTTTCTTGATGGCCGCCGCTTGTGGACGGCGGTGAGGCAGGACGGCGGGTTAAGAATTTGGTCATTTCTTTCCGCGCATTTTCACGACCTCATTCAGCAAAGAGGCACCATGTCTGACATCACCATTCCCGGCGGGCGTATTCGTTCCTTCGTCGAGCGGATCGAGAATCTGGACACCGAATTGCAGGAGTTGAACGAGCAGAAGAAGGAAGTCTTCTCGGAAGCCAAGGGCGAAGGCTTCGACGTGAAGATCCTCAAGGAGATCATCAAGCTGCGGAAAGAGGACAAGGACGAGCGCGACGAGCGCGAGAGCCTGCTCGATCTCTACATGCGCGCGATGGAAACCTCGCCGCCGGAAAAGACCGCCAAAGCGGCATGACACGATCAAAGTGACGCGCGTCGGGCGGGTGAACCATCGGGGCTGCGCTTCGCGCGGCCCGATGACAGGCTCCGCGTAACCTGCCGACGTCCGGGCAGCGTATCGCGGCCAATGCTGACATGGCGATGTCAGTCGAAGCCGCGGAACGCAACCCAATCGGAGACCGGATCTCGCCTGGTCCTGAGCGTGTTGATGGGATTTTCGTCCGCGTATCCCAGGCCCATCCCGCAAAACACCATTTCCTCGGCTGGCAGTCCAAGCAGGTCTGCCAGCGTCCGGGGATAGCGCGACCAGTATTCCTGCGCGCAGGTCGACAGTCCATCCTCGACGGCGAGCAGCATCACCGTCTGGATGAACATGCCGAGATCGGCCCATTGCGGAGGGCCGAGCCTGCGGTCGAGGCAGAAGAACAGGCCGACCGGCGCGCCGAATAGTTGTCCGTTCTTCGCCAATTGCTGCAGTCGGCCGGCACGATCTCCCCGGGGAATGCCGATCGTGGTGTAGAGATCCTCTCCACATTCCCAGCGTCGGCGCCGGTACGGGTCCCACAGCGAATTCGGATAGACTTGGTATTCCGGAGGCTCTCCAAGCGGATTGGCAGTTGCGCGGGCCTTGAGTTCGTCAAGCGGGGCGCCCTGAAGCGCATAGACGCGCCATGGCTGGAGATTGCCGCCCGATGGCGCGCGCCTGGCTTTATCGAGCAGGCGCAGGACCTGCTGCTTGGTCACGGGATCGGATTTGAACGATCGAACCGAAATGCGCCGCTCGATAGCTTCCGCAACATTCATGAGATCAACCAAGGAGATTGGTGAGCGCGTCGGCCACTTCATCCGGCCGCTCGAGTTGCGGATAATGGCCGAGACCGGCAAGCGCGGTCACACGGGCATGCGGTAGCTTCGCGCTTGCGCGTTCGAGAATAGCGCTGCCGGAAATTGGATCGGCAGCGCCATAGACGAAGCCAAGCTTGACGCCGGTCTGCGACAGTGCGGCTTCCCACTGCGGGGAAAGCCTGGACCGCTCGGCCATGTAGACCAGGTGCCGCGGCCAGAGCAGTTGTCCATCTGCGCGCCGAATGGCGTCCCACATGTCATCGAGCTCTGAGGCCGCGAGCCGGCGAGACGGGAACAGTGTCGCCATCGCTGCGTCGAGGGTTGCGCGCGAGAGCGATCGGGCGATGATCGGCCCCTGGACCGGGTCGGCGAGGGCGAGTTGCGTAGGGCTCGGCCGGTAAAGCTCCGCGTAGACCGAGGAGTTCATGAAGATCGCCCGCCTCAGACCGAGTTCCAATCGGCCCGCGAGCTGGCGGTGCAGCATGTCCTGAAGCAGGATGCCGCCCAGATCGTGCGCGACGACATCGGCCTCGGTAACGCCGAGAGCAGCAAGGATCGCGAGCACGCGGTCGGTTTGGATCAGCGCCGAATAATCGGCATCGGTCGGCTTTTCGGAGGCACCGTAGCCCAAATAGTCGAACGTCACGCAACGGTAATGGTCGCGAAGGCGGATGATGACGCCAGCCCAATCGTGCGAGGAGGTCGGAAAGCCGTGGAGAAGACGACGGTTGGCCCGCTCCCTTCCACGCGCGTGAAGATGGCGTGGCCACCAACCTCGATCGTCGAGCCGCTATCCCACCACTCGGTAAGCCCTGTCATTGCACGCTCCTGACGTCGATACAGATCTTGCCGTGCTGGTCGGCGCTGGCGAGTCGGCGATAGGCTTCCGGCACTGCCTCAAATGGATAAAGGCTGTCGATCACCGGCTTGAACGCGGCCGTTTCGATGAAGGACAGCATCGCCTCGAAGCTGGCGCGCGATCCGACGGTGATGCCGCGGATCGTGAGGTTTTTCGAAATTACCTGACCAAGCTCGACCTTGGTCGACAGGCCACCGAGAAAGCCCACGGCAATGATCCGACCGTTCTGCCCGCTTGCAGCCACCGACTGGGCGAACGTGGAGTCGCCGCCCACATCCACGATCACGTTCGCGCCCCGTTTGTGCGTCGCGCGGACGACTTCCTTGCCCCATTCCGGTGTATCCGAAGCAAGGATCACGCTCTCGACACCGAGATTACGGATTGCAGCGGCCTTGGCTGCGGAGCGCGACACCGCCACCACGCGCAAACCTGCGGCAAGCGCGAATTGAGCGGCAAAGGTCGACACCCCGCCCGAGCCCTGCACGACCACCGTTTCGCCGGGCTTCGCGCCGGCAAGATCGAAGAGGGCGCACCAGGCGGTGAGTGCTGCGATAGGAAGCGTCGCGCATTCGACATCAGTCAATCGGTCGGGGGCGCGTACCACGAAATCGGCCGGAAAGACGCGCCGCTCGCAGAGCACGCCGTCCAGTGGCGAGCCCAGCGTCCGGGTGCGGTCGGAAGGCTCGCTCGGTCCCCGGTCCCAGCTCTGCATGTAGCAGCCGATCACCCGCTCGCCGACCTGCCGTCGCTCGACACCGGGGCCGACGGCGACGATGCGGCCGACGGCATCGGAGGCCGGGATCATCGGGAGTGGCTGCGAGGGCGCGTAAACGCCGCGCGCGATCGCGAGGTCACGATAATTCAGCGAGACGGCATCGATTTCCACGAGCACCTCGCCTTCGCCCGCGATCGGGTCAGGCCGCTCCCCGAGCGCCAATCCTTCGATGTCGAACGACCGAACTTCCCAGCATTTCATACAAATCGCCATCCAAATACATAGATGTATCTGAATGCAAAGATGTTAGGCTGTCAAGCGTCAGGATTCGGCTCGCGACAGGAGGACCAATGCGAAAAGTGAAGCGATTGAATCGCGAGGAGAGCCAGACACGGACGCGCGAGTTGCTGATGCGCTCGGCCTCGGCCTGCTTCGCCAGGCTGGGCTTCGAAGGCGCATCGGTGGATGAGATCGCCGAAACTGCCGGATTCTCGCGCGGCGCGTTCTATTCGAATTTCGCCGACAAGGACGAGATCTTTCTCGCGCTGCTCAAGCGGCATCTAGAGCGGGATCTGCGCGATTTTGAAGCGGCACTGACGACGAGTGACAGCTTCGAGCAGCTCGTCGAAAAAGCGGCCGCACGATACATCGAGCTCGGCGACCATCCCGATTGGTGCCTGCTGATGGCCGAGTTCCAGTTGCGGGTATCGCGCGCGAACAAGACCGACGACGCCTTTGTCCAGACCTATGCTGAATACCGTCAAACGCTATCCGGTCTGATTGAGCAGACCTTCGCGAAATTCGGCAACAAGGGGAGCCTGGCGCCCGCCGATCTCGCCATAACTCTGCTCGCGCTATCGCATGGGTTTGCGCTGGAGCGCGCGGCATCAAGGGATGCAATTCCAATGGCGCTGACGGGCAAAGCGATGAAGGCACTGTTAATCGGAGCCGCGAGCAAGATGTAGTTCGCAGCGTCGGAAAACCGCTTCAGCGCGAGCGACGTGGAACTGATTTGTCCGTCGAGGGGCGCACACCTCACCAATATGGATCGTCCCAGGGGTCGACCGTATACGGCGGCGGCCTCCAAGGCCCTGGCGGCCGTCTGGGCCGCCGAGGTTCGATTGCGGCGGGCACGTGCGGGCGCGCAGCCAAATTGTTCTCTTTCTTCACGGTCGGCGCGGAGGGTTTCGCGGACGAAGCGGCAAGCTGCGCTTGCAGCGCCTGTAGCTGCTCGGCGATGCGCGCACTGTCTTTCGCATTCTGCTCCTGAGCCGCCTTGAGCTGTTGAATGGACTCGGCGTGCTCGCGAAGCGTTTGCTCGTGACTGGTCTTCAGTTGCTCCAGCTTGTCGTTGATGCTTACAAGGCCCTGCGCGATGGTCTTGAGCGATTGCGCGACATCTATGGATGTCGAGTCGGCGGACTTGGCGGAGCCGGCTGGCGGAGCGTCTTTCGTTTCCTTGGGGTTCGAAGGCGCCGGCGCTTCCTTGGGGCTCGAAGACGGCGGGGAGGGTTGTTCGCCTGCTTCTGCCACCTGGACGGTCAGCGATCTGGTCGGACCGCGAGGCTCGGACGCCTCCGGGGACGCCATCGAGGCTTGCGGGGTCCATCGCGCCATGATCGCCTTGGTCTCATTGCCGTATCGCGAAGCCAGCGCAGCACCCGCGATGCCCAGCGCCAACAGAAGGCCGCCGACGGCACGCAGCAGGGGCCGACCCCGTCTCGGGCCTGGGTCGCGAGCCTGGTTCTCTGGTGTTGGAGTCTCGTTCACGGTGGTAGCGTCGGGTGGCGCGGCGCCGGCATCTTCCTGCCGGACCTTTGGGCCGTCGCCGCGCTCCAATCCGGAGACCAATCTGTCCAGCCGCGTAAGGTCTTCGCCGGCACTTTTGATCCGTTCATAGGCCCGCGCCAGTTCGCCATCGGCGCGCGGCGTGCCCTGCGGTTCGTCCGGCTTCGGGTTGTCCGTATCAGCCACCGATGCGCTCTCCATTCAGTCTTGCATCAACGGAATGAGTGCGGCAGTCCGAGATCATCGGGAGGATAGTTGCCGTCGCCGTTTGGATCAAGATAAGGCCGGCGTGAGGGAGAATTTAAGGCGACCTCGGCCGGGCCCGGCAGATTACGCCGTCGGCTAATCCGCCCTTCGATCTGACGGCGTCGCAAGCCGACAATTGAGCTCCGCAGATTCCGAATCTGCATAGCGCGCCGCTCCGCCGGGGCCATGCTGGCCGGGCGCCCTGTTTCTCGGACGGATCGCAACTGCTTTCCTTCCCTGGTGCGCACCTTCGGGCCTGTGCCCGATGAGTTCGAAATCGATCGCGCCGCTTTTCGGCAACATTGCAAGAACGACTTCCTGCGTCGAACCAGGCACCAACCTCAGGAGGTATCGCATGCGACGTCTCATATTCGCCCTGTCCGTCGCCGTTCCGGTAGCAGTGGGAGCAATCCCGCCAGCTAGCGCGCAGGACTACCCTTACTGCCTGCAGGGAAAGGACTGGGGCCTTCCGGGCCTTTGCCAGTTCTGGACCTACGAACAATGCCAAGCGAGCGCATCCGGCACGTTCTCCTATTGCGGGATCAACCCGCGCTTCGCGTTTTTCTACACGCAGCCAGGCCGCTGGCCGCCGCCGCACTGAGATCGTGGTGACATAAGGAAGGCCCGCGCGGCGGGCTCAGCGCGAACGGCTTGTCGGACGAGGTCAGGCCGTCCGACGTTGACGGCCGCTTCATCTGCATCGCGTCCGGCAAGCGGACCGGCCGCGCAACGACCGAGCCAGACCTGAACGGGGCTGAGACATGAAATGCACCAAGCAGTCGTTTGCCGTCATCTGCGCGCTCGTGGCAGTGCCTCTGTCCTTGAGCATTGGAAGACTCAATGCGCGCGATTCCGATCTCGCCACCGACACATTGGCAGCCGCTCGGACCGCTAGGCAGCAATGCGTGAATACCTGTCGTGCGCGATATCGCGACTGCCGTCATCTGAAACAGCTACCATCGTTCGAGTGTCGAGGTGTTTACCAGGACTGCACCCGATTCACTTGCAGTGGTTCAGGACCGGGATGACGCAAGTTGCCTTTGCGGCCGTCAGCGGCGAGAGTGAGCGGCGGATTACGCTGGCGCTGATCTGCCCCACGAACTGGTTTATGAGCACGCGCCTAGCATCCACCGATGCCGCCGAAGAGATCGCCTGCGCTGGCATTGCCGGCCATTGACGGTATCGCGCCCGGGCAACGCACGCTCGATGAGGCAACACCACCGACAGCGCCACCCGCGCCCGACGTGGCGTTGGGCGTGCCGCTTTGCGTGTTGGGGGCAATGCTGCCCACTGGTGCCGTTGTCACCGCGGTGGCTCCTGCCTCCGCCGGAACTTGGTAGGTTGGGGCGCCGAGCGGATCGGATGCGCAGCCGAACGCCGTCAGATCGGCGCTCAGCGATACGCCGGCCGCACAGGGCACCGCCACGGGCGCAATGGTGCTGAAGCTTCCTCCCGTTGCCCCGGTTACTCCCCGGCCGGATGGCGCGATCGCGCCGGTCACCGTGCTCACTGCGTTGGTCGGGGAGTTGACCTGCGCGCCGGTTTGAGCGCTGACCTGGGGGTTCGGCTGCGTGCCTACCGATGTACTCACCTGCGCGTGAGCGGTGGCAGACACACTAAGCCACAGGGTGACCGCAAGGATGAGCATTCGTTTCATCGCGCTCTCCTGTATTGCCGAAGCACGATGAGGTTGTGACACGGCGTCCGCCCGCCCGTTGCTTCAAACGCCTCCAACGCGGAGGGGTTCCCTGTGACCGAGCCGCAGTGCGCGGGGGCTACGTGTTTCGATTCGATTGTCAAACAGCGGATGCGATGCGAGTCCGCGTTCCCGCGGCACGATGTGCCCGAGGTCCGCGTTTTCGTTGACCCTCTTTCGATGTAGAGGGCGCAGGGAAAGCCGGGTGCCGGTTGCACCCGCGGGTCCCGTGCAACAAAAAGCACGGGGGTAGGACCACAGGTCAACCGAAGCAACTCCGGCTTTCCCTGCGCAGTGGTTTTACGGCTTGCTTCGTGCTCTCCTCGGTGACCGGGCTTTCTTGCCACCGTCGCCCTTAGGGATGTTTCCATCCCTTAAGGACTTAGCGCCAGCGTCGGGGCGCCGGGACCACACGACTTCGCCGTCCGCGAACAACCGCGCTCGTCTTTCGCGAGCCGTCGCGTCCACCGCATCTCACCGCGCGTTCGTGACGTTGCGCAACGCCCCTCTCATCGGGTGAGACGCGCGGAGTTATAGTTCTGATTTGCCCAACGGGTTAAGCGGTTTATTTTCGCCTGACGGGCTGGACAGACTTTCGCTGATTTGCCCGTCGGGTTGTTATGTCGCACCCATTGCCTCCACATCGTCATTGCGAGCGGAGCGAAGCAATCCATAGCGCGGCAAGCGGAGGCATGGATTGCTTCGTCGCTGCGCTCCTCGCAATGACGGTGGTGGAGGGGCAATCGGCCCATGCGCCCGTCAGCCTTGCATGGCCGTGGGTTGATCCACCGTGGCGGCTGCCGTAAGCGTCGGCGATGACCAAGCCGACCATCGGCGCCGATGCTCCACCCCAGAAATCGGATGCGAAACCGGCCCTGCTCGGGGTCGCCTGCGGCCTTGGCGCGGCGTTGTGCTGGGCGCTCGGCTTTGTCTCGACACGGCACGGGCTGAAAGTCGGATTCACGCCCGCGGACCTCCTGATGCATCGCTACGTGTGGTCGGGCATCGCGTTCCTGCCGATCGTGCTTCGCGCCGGGATAGGCAATCTCTGCGGTATCGGTTGGGGCCGCGGACTGGTGCTGATGGTGCTCGGCGGACCCGTGATGTCGATCATCAGCTATACCGGTTTCCTGTTCGTGCCGTTGGGGCATGGCAGCCTCATCCAGCCTTCCTGCGCGACGCTCGGCGGCCTGTTTCTTGCCGCCGCTTTGCTGAAGGAGCGGGTTTCGTTTTCGCGGGTGTTCGGGGCAGTCGTCATCGTCGGCGGCCTGGCCGTGATCGGGGCTGAATCGATCGGCCATATCGGGCCCGAAGGCGTGCTGGGCGATCTGATCTTCGTCCTGACCGGATCGATGTTCGCGGTCTTCGGCGCGCTGCTGCGCCATTGGCGCGTCTCCGCCTTCTCCGCGGCCACTGTCATCAGCGTGCTGTCGCTGTTGCTGCTGCCGGTCTATGCGGCATCCGGCGGGCTCGGCCGCGTGGCGGCGCTGGGCCTCGGCGAAAACGCGCTGCAGGCCCTGGGGCAGGGGATCCTGGCCGGCCCCGCGGCGCTGTATCTGTTCGCATTCTCGGTCCAGCTTCTCGGCGTCGCCCGCGCCGCCGTCTTCCCGGCGATGGTGCCTGCACTGACCCTGCTCGTCGGCTGGCTCCTGCTCGGCGAACCTCCGACCGCGCTGCAGGCGACCGGGCTGGTCCTGGTGCTGTCCGGATTCTATCTGGCGCAACGGCAGCGGTAGAGCGCGCAGGGCAGCGCCGAGGGTGAGCGGCGGATTATGGCTGGCGCTAATCCGCCCCGCGCGCCTAACATCCGCCGATGCCGCCGAAGAGATCGCCTGCGCCGGCATTGCCGGCCATCGACGGTATCGCGCCCAGGCAACGCACGCTCGATGAGGCAA
Organism: Bradyrhizobium sp. Leo78; assembly: GCF_059512425.1. Taxonomy (NCBI): domain Bacteria; kingdom Pseudomonadati; phylum Pseudomonadota; class Alphaproteobacteria; order Hyphomicrobiales; family Nitrobacteraceae; genus Bradyrhizobium; species Bradyrhizobium sp. Leo78. Next base: position 138,377 of record NZ_JCAMOT010000008.1, on the reverse strand, counting down.
CACCGCCGACAGCCCCACCCGCGCCTGACGTGGTGTTGGGCGTGACGGTTTGCGCCTTGGGGCCGATGCTGCCCACTGCTCCCGTTGTCACCGCGGCAGCCCCTGCCTCCGCCGGAACTTGGTAGGTTGGGGCGCCGAGCGGATCGGATGCACAGCCGAACGCCGTCAGATTGGCGCTCAGCGATACGCTGGCCGCACAGGGCACTGCCACAGGCGCAATGGTATTGAAGCTTCCTCCCGTTGCCCCGGTCGCTCCCTGGCCGGATGGCACGATCGCGCCGGTCACCGTGCTTACCGCGTTGGTCGGGGAGTTGACCTGCGCGCCGGTTTGCGCACTGACCTGAGGGTTCGGCTGCGTGCCTACCGACGAACTCACCTGCGCGTGAGCGGTGGCAGCCACGCCAAACCACAGGGTGACCGCAAGGATGGGCATCTGTTTCATCGCGCTCTCCTGTCCTGCCGAAGCGACGATGAGGTCGTGACACGGCTTCCGCCCGCCCGTTGCTTCAAACGCCTCCGCCGCAGAGGGGTTCCGTGGGACCGAGCCTCAGTCGGACAGCGGGACTAGTAGGGGCGACATCTCGCTGCTGGCTCACTACTGCGTCCGGCTCTAGGAGGCGCGAATGACCGGGCGATCTCAGAGTGGATCGAGATATCCGTCCAACTCGCAAGCTCCGTTTCCCGTTGACAGAACCAGCCGGCGGGTCGAAGCTGAGCTTCTTGGGGAAGCGATCTCCCCACGAGGCGACATGCTGAAGAATCGCGTCCAGTTTCCTTAGGGGCGCATCATGTCTGCCGTTATCCCGCTTCCGTCCCATCAACTTTTCGACCTGACCTCATCTTTGGCGGCCGGCATTCCGACCGCGCCATCGGAGATTGGCTCACGATTGCGATCGCGCTCGTCTCGCTCGCGATTCTGTTCCGCTGGAAAATCAGCAATCCCGTGCTCCTTGCGGCAACTGCGATATCCGTGGCTGCAACCAGTATGGGTGATCATCAAACGACGGAAATCGTGCGAGGCGCTCCTGGAAGGGAGGGGAGGCCGATGATCATCATTCGCGGATTTGCGCTCCTGCAGGCTATGACGGCAGCTGTTTTGCTCGCCGGAGAAACCGCTGCCTTGGCTGCAGGTGCACCACCGCTGCGCCTTGACATAAAAATCCCGCTCGCTGGCATTCACGGCCGGATCGATCACATGGCGGTCGATCTTTCCAGGCACCGCCTGTTCGTCGCTGCGCTCGCCAGCAATAGTCTCGCAGTCGTTGATCTGGAAGGCCAACGTCTGGATCGCATCGTCCGTGACCTCAAGGAGCCGCAGGGCGTTGGCTACGATCCGGCAACTGACACTGTCTACGTAGCAAACGGAGGCGATGGGTCGGTCAAGCTTTTCAAAGGAGCCGATCTTTCGCCGACCGGACGCATTGAACTCGGTGACGATGCCGACAACGTCCGTGTCGATTCAAGGGCGGGACGCATCTTCATCGGCTATGGTGATGGGGCCGTGATCGCGCTCGATGCCACAACCCACGACAAGGTAGCAAGCGCAAGTCTGGGCGCGCACCCCGAAAGCTTCCAACTCGACCGGAATTCGGACCGGATCTTCGTCAATGTTCCAAACAAGGGCGAGATCGACGTCATCGACCGCGCATCTGGAAAGCTGCTGGCCTCCTGGCCGACATCAGGCCGCAGCGCCAACTTCGCGATGGCGATCGACTACGGTCGCCAGCAGGTTCTGGTCGCATTTCGACGCCCGGCCGCCATTGGCGTGTTCGCCGAGAGCGATGGGCAACTGAAAGCGATCATCCCTACCTGCGGCGACATTGACGACTTATTCGTCGAGGAGAAGCGTGATCTTATCTACGCCAGCTGCGGCCAGGGATATCTGGATGTGCTCGCGGCGGACGGTACGTCCTACCGCTCAATCGCTCGCGTCGCCACCGCGCCCGGCGCCCGCACATCGCTGTTTGTGCCTGAACTCGATCGCCTCCTGCTTGCGGTACCTGCAAGGGACGGTAACAGCGCTGCGATCTGGGTTTATCGCCCGACACTCTGAGCCAAGCCGATGGAGGTGCAGCCATGCTTCCACGTGCCTCGCTGGTTCGATCTATCGTATCGTTGCTGATCCTGAGTGTCGCGTGGCCGGAGATCGCCTTCGCCTACCGGCCGTTCGACGGCACCGACGCCGCTGTGGCAGCCCCTGGAGAACTCGAAGTCGAACTGCAGCCGGCCGGCGTTCGCCGCGACGGGGCTACCCCGACACTGGTCGCGCCATGGACGGTCCTGAATTTCGGCTTGAGCGAAGGATGGGAGGCGGTGTTCGAGGGACAGGGCGAGACGCCGCTTTCGCCGTCTGGGCCGACAAACCTGATCGCAGCAGGTGCGTTCCTCAAGCATGTCGTGGTCCCGGGCAGCCTGCAGGACAAGAGCGGACCGAGCATCGCGACCGAATTCGGAGTGCTGCTGCCGGACAGCACGGGGGGCAGCGGCGTTGGCGCAAGCTGGGCAACCATCGTCTCGCAGCGCTGGGACTGGGGAACGATCCACCTCAACGCGGAAACGCTGCTGACGCGGGACCATCATGCCGATGTCTTCCTCGGCAGTATCATCGAGGGGCCGTCGAAATGGACGGTGCGGCCGGTCTCGGAATTTTTCTACGAGAAGGAGTTCGGCCAGGAGGAAACCTTTTCCGGACTCGTAGGCTTGATCTGGCAGGTGAGCGACAAGCTCTCTTTCGACATCGCCTATCGCTACGCGGTGACCAATCACCATCCGGTCAACGAAGTTCGTGCCGGACTAACGTTTGGTGTTCCACTCCGGTTCTTCGAAAGCGTCCACGCCAGATAGAAGTATTGAAAATGCGGGGCGCTCTGACCCGGCAGGAACTCTTGGCCAAGCTCAATCGGAACGCTGCACCCAAATCCGCGACATCAAGTCCACCGCTGAAGGGATTTCGGTCAAGGCGATGAAGGACGGCAGGGACGTGTCGCGCGTCGTCGACAGCAGCGGTCAAGTCAAAGAGTGGCACTAAGCCGGCCGACTGCCAGGTCAACATCGCGTCCATAGTGCGACTCTCACCCTCCGGGCTGGCCGCCCAGCTTTCCGACGAATCCTGCGGCCACCGTGAGCGAGCCATCGGCGATCGCGAGTGGAAGTGCGGCCAGATGGCGAGGTGCCGGTCCGAATACGACTTCCGCACTTTGTCGGGGATCGAATTCGGAGTTGTGACAGGGACACTTTAGGACGTTTTTGTCGCCTTCCGATGCCTTGACCCACTCGGAGACAGGGCATCCCGCGTGAGTGCAAATCAGCGAATAAGCGACGATGCCGTTGGCCGATCGCGATCGGGACTCATCGTCGAGTTCGCCCGGATCAAGTCTTAGGAGGACGATCTCATTGAGCCGCGACCCCTTGCGGATCACCGAGGACTTCGGGTCCTTCGGCCAAGCGTGCACGGGTGGCCCGCCAAGCTCGAGATCACCCGGTTTGATGATTTCGCCAGCATGTTCCCCTTCGGAATGAACAAGAAAATCGCCCTTTTGCGGTCGCTCATCACTGCCCGGCTGATCCTCCTCCGCCACGGCTGGCTTCGCAGCCAGATATGCCCCGGCGGCCAGAGCCGTCAGCAGCAGCGAGCGTCGTACCGGATCCTGACACGCCATCGCCGCCTCCGTCCGACTTTACTTACGACGTACGGTTTGCGTCTTATCTTAACGCAAATTGAGCGCCGCGGCTCAGCCAAAATAGAGAACTTTTTTCGACCTCGGCAGAGCGCCAATAGCTTGCCATCGTGGCGAACCATGCTTGGGTCCTGACGAGTTATCGTTGTGTCGGTGAACTCATCCGAGGAGTGTCGATATTCCCAACCCATTTGTTCAAGCTCGGGATGGTCAAGCTCCATCTGGGGATAGCCCACGCAGGGATAGGCGACGAGCTTCTGCGAGCTTGGTACGTCCAGGATTTCATTGATCCGCACAGGGTTCAGGATCGACACCCATCCAAGCCCGATGCCTTCGGCCCGCGTGGCGAGCCACATCGAGCAGATGGCAGCGACGACCGAATATTCGATCGTTTCCGGCATGGTTGCGCGTCCGAGGCCGCGGCCGATATCGCTGGCCTTGTCCGCGAAGACAGCGAGGTGACCTGGCGCCTCCTTAAGACCTGACAGCTTCAGTGCGGCATATCGCGCCGCGCGATCGCCCGAATAGGATGCCAGCGCATCGGCATTGCAGGCCCTGAAGTCGTCGATCACGGCGCTGCGCCGCGCCGGGTCTTCCACGATGACGAACCGCCACGGCTGGCTCAGGCCAACCGATGGGGACAGGCAGGCGATGTCGATGAGCCGCTCCAGGGCGCCGTCAGGCAGCGGATCGGTTCGGAATCGCCGCACGTCGCGCCGCCAGATCAGGAGTTCGCGCAACTTCCGGCGAAATTGGTCGTCGAAGGCAACCATCAGAGTTGCAGATTCGGACGAAAGAGCGCGGCGGTCAACTGGATGGCTGTCTCCCGGCTCTTTTGCTCTGGCGAGGAAACTAGCTGGACCTTTACGTATCCATTCAGACCGTGACCTCGAAGAGTGGATTCGAAACTCCGCGATCTTGTCGCGCGCTTTTTCGACCGAGGGGGTGGATGCTTACGCGCCTTTCTTCTTCTTTGGCGCTGTTCCACCATTGAGCAGTTGTGCGGCGTGGGTGGTCAGAAGAACCGAGCGATCTTCGACGAATTTCTCGAAGTTATCCTCCCATGTCGAGGGTGGGAGGAAGTTTGCCTCTTCGATGTCCTCGATGTCGTCGCCCATCCTCTTACGGTAGTCGCTGGGCGCGTTGCCGGAGATGTTGTTGTTGTCCGTCCGTGAGAGGAAGCACATGTTCGCCAAGCAGGAGTCGTCGATCTCCGAATTGTTGGCGCTCTTCAAGAAGCTCCGGGGGTGGATGTGGTGAAATTCGTTGCGGTTGTACTCCTTCAGCGCCTTGCGGAGGTCGATCTTGTTTCCGCTCAGAAATGACCGCGGTCCCTTCTGTGCCAAAAGCAGGATGAAAGTACGGGAGATAACGGAGTTCAATCGGAAGGTGTTGTTGAGGAAGAATATGTTGCTGAGTCCAATTTCCGGATGAGTGAGCTTCGTGATCGATCCGTCAGCGAGCTTAGCGAACTCGATAACATCCTCACGCAGGCTCTTGATGGGCTGGCTGTTATACTTCCTGTGGATGCAGGTATGCCAGAACCAGCGGAGAATCTCCTTGCGCTGGTTGTTCGTGACTCTCTTTTGTTTGTCTGGCTCGCCAGCAAAGAACACGGTGAGCGGAACAAGGAGATTGTTATAGGGAAGGTTATCGAGGCCCTCGACGTGCAGGTTCTTGCGAAGGAAGTCGATGGCACCCTTGATGCCGGTGACGACATGGTCGAAAGTCTCACGGACTTTGGTGCCATTGAGAGAAATCAGTGAGTCCGGCGACGGATCGCGCAGCATGACCGCACTGCAGCATCTCAGCAGAAGGTTCTTGTCGCTGCCTACGTCCTTGAACCCAAACGGCGTGAGATCGGCTGCCAGCTCTTCGAAGCGCTGGTTGAGGTCGAAGTCACCGCTCCACGTCCAGGCGCTCAGGAGCTGGACGGTATCAAGTTCAACGCCCCTTTGGTTGACGCGTTCAAACACGATGGCGACGGCTGTCTTGTCCTCGGTTGTGATGGTCTGAACCGGGATGAGGGCTTCCTTGAAGCGAGCTTGGATCTTGTCGAGGCGCGCAATCGTTGCGTCGTCGTAGTCGGTGGTTTCCTTGCGATAGAGAACTGGGTCGAACAGGCACCCGATGGGAAAGTGTTGGCCCTTGATGACCTCTTCGTCTTCCAGGGCGGTGAAAGACGACTCCTGCGCGTTCTCGCTGGCCTTCATATCGTAGTAGATTTTCGCCCAGAGCGGTTTGTGTTCCAGCGTGATTTCCGTCTGGAAAACACCAAAAATGGACGTGATGCGCTGCTGGCCGTCAAGAATGTAGTCTGTCGGATACTCGGGGTCATTCTGGGGCAGGTGGAACGGGCCAAGGTCGCGCTCGTGCGTCAACTCCTGCTTCGTGCGCCAAAGCAAAATCGAGCCGAACGGATAGCTCTTGTAGATGCTATCCATCAGGTAGGCGACGCGTTCCGGGTCCCAGACAAAGCCGCGCTGGAAGTTCGGGACGCGCATGCGTCCCGCCGACAGCTCCTGAATGATTTTGCGGATATTCAGCGGCTCGGCCACGAATCCCCCATATGTTTTTCCGTAGAGATCGCAGCGATGCATGGGAAAGGATTAGCGCATAGGGCGGATTAGCGAAGGCTAACCCGCCCACTTCTCGCAAGCGAATGGCGGATTAAGTGACGCTAATCTGCCCTTCGGCTGTCGTCGCTTAGCTCACGAACACCCCGTCGTGCTGCCGCACGTATCGCACTTCATGCAGGTGCCATTCCGCACCAGCGTGAAGTTGCCGCACTCCGAGCACATCTCGCCTTCGTAGCCTTTGGCCTTCGCCTCTGCGCGACGTTCGGCTTTCGTCGGAGCGACGGCAGCGGCGGTGCCGGCTTTGCTCCAGTGCCCCACCTTCTCCGCAGGCGAGAGGTCGTGCTCGGTCTCCTGCTTCAGGGCGACTGCGCCTTCGATGGTGTCGGAGACGCGGGAGGCGCCTTGCGAGGACAGGGCGGTGACGCGGGAGCCGCCGGTCGGGGCGTTGTCCGCGTTCTGGCTGACCGCGGTCGAGCCGCCGCGCATGACGACGAGGTTGTCGGTGCGCGAGCGGGTGAGGCCGCGTGACAGGTATTTCGTCGCCTGGTGCTGCGGTCCCTCAGGCTCCTTGCCTTCCTCGACGCCCTTGCCGAGCGCGTCGAAGCCGGTCTCGTTGGGGTCGACATGGGCGAGGTCGAAGCGAGCGAGATAGCTCACCGCGAGCTCGCGGAAGACATAGTCGAGGATCGAGGTCGCGTACTTGATGGAGTCGTTGCCCTGCACCGGGCCCGCGGGCTCGAAGCGGGTGAAGGTGAAGGCGTCGACATATTCATCGAGCGGCACGCCGTATTGCAGGCCGAGCGAAACCGCGATCGCGAAGTTGTTGATGAAGGAGCGGAGCGCGGCGCCTTCCTTGTGCATGTCGATGAAGATCTCGCCGAGCCGGCCGTCATCATATTCGCCGGTGCGCAAGTAGACCTTGTGGCCGCCGACCACCGCCTTCTGGGTGTAGCCCTTGCGGCGGTCGGGCATCTTCTCGCGCTCGCGCATCACGACGATGCGCTCGACCAGCTTCTCGACGATCTTCTCGGAGACCTGCGCGGCGCGCGCGGCCATCGGCTTCTCGTAGAGCGCCTCCACCGCATCGTCCTCGTCCTCATCATCCGAGATGAGCTGCGAGTTGAGCGGCTGCGACAGCTTCGAGCCGTCGCGGTAGAGCGCGTTGGCCTTCAGCGCCAGTTTCCAGGAGAGCAGGTAGGCGGACTTGCAGTCCTCGACCGTGGCGTCGTTTGGCATGTTGATGGTCTTGGAGATCGCGCCCGAGATGAACGGCTGGGCCGCCGCCATCATGCGGATGTGGCTCTCGACCGAGAGATAGCGCTTGCCGATCTTGCCGCAGGGATTGGCGCAGTCGAACACCGGATAGTGCTCGGCCTTCAGATGCGGGGCGCCTTCCACCGTCATCGCACCGCAGATGTGCACGTTCGCCGCCTCGATCTCGCGCTTGGAGAAGCCGACCGCCGAGAGCAGGTCGAAGCCGGGGGCGGCGATCGCTTCCGCGCCGATGCCGAGCGTGTCGCGGATGAAGTCCTCGCCGAAGGTCCACTTGTTGAAGGCGAACTTGATGTCGAAGGCGGTCGGCAGCGCCTTCTCGACCTTGGCAATGGCTTCGTCGGTGAAGCCCTTTGCCTTCAGTGTAGAGGCGTTGATGCCCGGCGCGTTGGAAAGCGAGCCATGGCCGACGGCATAAGCCTCGATCTCCGCGATCTCGCTCTCACGATAGCCGAGCGCGCGCAAGGCTTCCGGCACCGCCTGGTTGATGATCTTGAAGTAGCCGCCGCCGGCGAGCTTCTTGAACTTCACCAGCGCGAAGTCGGGCTCGATGCCGGTGGTGTCGCAATCCATCACCAGGCCGATGGTGCCGGTCGGCGCCACCACGGTGGTCTGGGCGTTGCGATAGCCATGCTGTTCGCCGAGTGCGAGCGCATCGTCCCAGGCCCTGGTCGCATGCGTGACGATGTCGGCTTGCGGGCAGGAGGCGTGGTCGAGCGGCACCGGGTTGACCGCGAGCGCCTCATAGCCGGCCGCGTTGCCATGCGCGGCGCGGCGGTGGTTGCGGATCACCCGCAGCATATGGGCCGCGTTCTTCTTGTAGCCGGGGAAGGTGCCGAGCTCGGCCGCGATCTCGGCCGAGGTCTTGTAGGCGATGCCGGTCATCACGGCGGTCAGTGCGCCGCAGAGCGCACGGCCTTCCTTGCTGTCATAGGGCAGGCCCATGGTCATCAGGAGGCCGCCGATATTGGCGAAGCCGAGGCCGAGCGTGCGGAATTCGTAGGAGAGCTCCGCGATCGCCTTCGAGGGGAATTGCGCCATCAAGACCGAAATCTCGAGCACGATGGTCCAGAGCCGGCACAGATGCTCGTACGACTCGATGTCGAAGCGCTTGGTGGTGGTGCTGTAGAAGGTGAGGAGGTTCGCGGACGCGAGGTTACAGGCGGTATCGTCCAGGAACATGTATTCCGAGCACGGATTGGACGCACGGATGTCGCCGGACGCCTTGCAGGTGTGCCAGTCGTTCATCGTGGTGTTGAAGTGCAGGCCCGGATCGGCCGAGGCCCAGGCGGCGTAGCCGATCTTCTCCCAGAGATCGCGCGCCTTCAGCGTCTTCGTCACCTTCCTGTTGGTGCGGGCGATCAGGTTCCAGTCGCCGTCGGTCTCGACCGCGCGCAGGAAGTCATCCTTCAGCGAGACCGAGTTGTTGGAGTTCTGGCCGGAGACGGTGAGATAGGCCTCCGAATCCCAGTCGGTGTCGTAAACGTCGAACTGGATGTCCTTGTAGCCTTGCTTGGCGAACTGGATCACCCGCTTGATGTAGTTGTCGGGCACCATCGCGCGGCGCGCGAGCTTGATCTCGCGGCGCAGGGCAGGGTTCTTCTCGGGATCGAAGCAGTCGTCGCCCGAACCTTCGCAGTTGACGCAGGCCTTCAGCACCGCCTTCAGGTGCTTCTGGTTGATCTTGGAGCCTGTGACGAGGGCGGCGACCTTCTGCTCCTCCTTCACCTTCCAGTCGATATAGGTCTCGATATCGGGGTGATCGATGTCGACCACGACCATCTTGGCCGCGCGGCGCGTGGTGCCGCCGGACTTGATCGCGCCGGCGGCGCGGTCGCCGATCTTGAGGAAGCTCATCAGACCCGACGAGCGGCCGCCGCCGGACAGCTTCTCGCCTTCGCCGCGCAGGCGCGAGAAGTTCGAGCCGGTACCGGAGCCGTATTTGAACAGGCGCGCCTCGCGCACCCAGAGGTCCATGATGCCGCCGTCGTTGACGAGATCGTCCTCGATGCCCTGGATGAAGCAGGCGTGGGGCTGCGGATGCTCGTAAGCCGATTTGGACTTGGTCAGCTTGCCGGTCTTGTAGTCGACGTAATAGTGGCCCTGGCCGGGGCCATCGATGCCATAGGCCCAGTGCAGGCCGGTGTTGAACCATTGCGGCGAGTTCGGCGCCACCATCTGCTTGGCGAGCTGGTAGCGGATCTCGTCGAAGAAGGCCTGCGCGTCTTCATCCGAGGAGAAGTAGCCGCCTTTCCAGCCCCAATAGGTCCAGCAGCCGGCGAGGCGATCGAACACCTGCTTGGCCGAGGTCTCGCCGACATAGCGCTCGCTGTCAGGCAACAGCGCCAGCGCCTCGGTGTCGGGCACCGAGCGCCACAGCCAGGAGGGAACAGTCTCCTCCTCGACCTTCTTCAGGCGCGCAGCGACGCCGGCTTTACGAAAATATTTCTGGGCGAGCACGTCGGAGGCGACCTGCGACCAGAACTCGGGCACCTCGACATTTTCCGCACGGAACACGATGGAGCCATCGGGATTGCGGATCTCAGACGTGGTCAGCCTGAAATTGATCCCGGCGTAAGGAGATTGTCCCGCAGTGGTGTTGCGCCGTTCGATATGCATGCGTCGTGCCCCGTCTTCTGCCCGGCCCCCATTGCCGCAGGGGTGATCCGGAAATGTTATTCCTAGAGCGAGCCCCTGGTCCCATCCTTCCGTCCAAAGGGTGGGGGGCCAGAGCCCCGCAAGCTCAGCCGGTGGACCGGCCTGTTTCTCTCGATCGCCGGTATCGGCTGGCACCGATCCGGCGACGGCACATCCCTGACCGGCCCAGGCGGACCGTTCGGGTCATGCGTTCAACGCCTCAAAACTCGTAACGCGACAGGTCACCAATGGGCCTTTTCCGACCCGTTATTGGCGTCCCAAAATGCCCGGGAAATTCCGGGAGGAACTTCCGAAATCGCGGGCAGCAAAGCCCTTCACCCGCAGCCTGTTCGACTGACGGAGTGGTCGTTCTGGACCCTTTTGGGAGCGACCGGCGGGGACCCGAAACACACTCGCGCCGAACAAAATGAAAGCTAGGCCAAGTCCGTGACGCCCGTCAAGGATTAGTACGAGTTCCTGAATCAAATACTAAATATGGTGGAAAAGGGAGGATAACAGGGGCCGTGCCGCGCCTGTGACCCGGCCAAGTATCAGTGAGTCCTCAGGGATTCCCAAGAGAAAAAAATCTCATGTCGGCTGTGGAACAACGGCTTCGCCCGCTTTTCACAGGGCAGGTATTTTTGGCGTCTGACGGATTGAATTCCGAAGACTCACGTGAGCTTACGGGGAAGTTACGGACAGGTATGCTGGCGGGCGCGTGGTCGGCCGCCCAAATCGAAGGCATGGTCGCCGCCGATTCCATTCCCTGCCGGGCTTCATGACAGAATCAAAACCGAGCGCGCGCGGCCGACTAGCGCCTGCTGGCTTCCTGTTCCTCGCCGTCACGTCGGTGGGCTGGGGCTTCAACTGGCCGGTGACGAAGTACCTGCTAAGCGAGCTGCCGCCGCTGACGCTGCGCGGCTCGACCGGTGTGATTGGGGCTGTGCTGCTGGCTCTGCTCGCGGTCGTTCGCGGGCAGAGCCTGTCGGTCGGGCGCGAGATGTGGCTGCGCTTGATGCTGGCGTCGCTACTGAACGTCACCGGCTGGATGGTGCTGATGGGGCTGGCGCTGCTTTGGTTGCCGGCCAGCGAAGCCGCGCTGATCGCCTACACCATGCCGGTCTGGGCCTCGCTATTGGCCTGGCCGGTGCTCGGCGAACGGCCGACGCTGCTGCGCACGATCGCGCTGGTGATGGCGTTCGCCGGGCTCGCCGCCATCATGGGCGGCAACGGAATTGCCGCGAGCCGCGAAAAGCTGCCGGGGATCATCATGGCGATCACCGGCGCCTTCGGCTTTGCGCTCGGCACGGTGCTCGCGAAAAAGCTGCCGTTGAAGATGACACCGATCCCGGCGGCGGCCTGGCAGATCGGGCTCGGCTGCCTGCCGGTGGCCGTGGCCGGTCTTCTCGTCGAGACCTCGCATTTCGATCGCGTGACGACGCTCGGCTGGTGGCTGCTCGTCTATTCGATCCTGATCCAGTTCTGCATCGCCTATGTGAGCTGGTTCGCCGCGCTCAGGCGGTTGCCGGCCTCGATCGCGGCGATCGGCACCATGGCGGTGCCCGTGATCGGCGTGGTGGCGTCCGCCATCGCGCTGGGCGAGCCGCTCGGGCCTACGCAGGTCGCAGCGCTCATCTTCACGCTCGCCGCCGTCGTGCTGGCCACGCGATCGTAGCTGATCGACCCCTTGTGTCGTTACTTCAAAGCGCGCGTCGATGCCGCTGATTGACCGAGGCATTCGTTGACGGTGGTGATCAGCGCCTCCGGCGTGAAAGGCTTGCGCAGGCAGCGCACGGCGCCGAGCTCCAGGGTCATGCGCAGGAAATCCGGCGCACGCTCGGCGTTGGCGAAGGCGTAGCCGGACATCGCGATGATCGGGATCTCGGGCGCGCGCTCGTGAAAGATCCGGATCGATTCGAAGCCGCTCATATGCGGCATGAAGACATCGATCAGCATCACGTCGAAGCTTCGATCCTCGAGCGCGACCATCCCGGCTTCGCCGCCATCGGCGACGGTGACGTCAAACCCCTTGCGCTTCAGACAGACCTCGATGGCGGCGCACACCATGGGGTCATCATCGACCACGAGAACGCGCGGCACGATGGATCCTCTTGTTGCGATGATATCTGCATATGCCGACCCGCACGGCCGACTGTTTGATTAAGGCGGGCGCGCGATAGCACGTCTGCAAGATGCCGTGCATATGAGATTCGCTTACAGCCGAATTTATCTTCTCAACAAAAAGGGCGGCTTTCGCCGCCCTTTTTCACGCGAAAGGAATCAGCCGGTCAGGGGCAGGGATGACGCTGACCATCATAACCGAGATAGGTTCCCGACGCCGGGTCATAGGACTTGTAGCGCTGCTGGCAGTAAGCGACGTCACCGCCGCCAGGCGCGACCGCGACCGCAGCGCTGTCATCGTAATAGCCGTCGTCGTAGTAGCTCGGTGCGTATCCATAGCCGCCATAATAGTCGTCGTAATAGGCGCTCGACGCGAGGGCGCCGCCGATCACGGCACCTGCAGCAATACCAGGCCAGACTCCGTAGCCGCGGTGACCATAGCCGCCGCGCCAGCCGGGCCGATACGCACCGCTCCACCCGGGCCGGCCACCACTCCAGCGAGGATTAGCAACCGCGCCGCCGCGGAAGGCGGGAGCGCCCGCGAACTTGGTGCCAAGGCCGGCTCCGCCGCCGGCAAAGCTGCCGCCGCGGAAGCCACCGCCACCGCCGCCGGCAAAGGCGCCGCCCCGGAAGCCGCCGCCTCCACCGGCAAAGCCGCCGCCGCGGAATCCACCTCCACCGCCTCCAATAGCCGCTCCGCCGCCGCCGACCCGCCCGGCCGAGAACTTGGTACCCTGCGCAAAGCCTTCGCTCGGCACCACGAGCGGCAGCACCAGCGCGAGCGCCGCGGCGGTGCCTAAAATCTTGAGATTGATCATCATTGGGACTCCATCTGCGGGACATGGCCCAACCCTTTCCGGGGGCCGGCGTTCCCGAGCCTCGCGCCACTTCATTGCGCGGGGTCTCAGCCTGTCAGATAAGAACTGTATGGCGAATGAACGGGTTAGACCGAATTCCGCGACAATTGGCCGCCAACACTGCGCTGTGATGTTCCGCTCCGGGGCACAACACGTGCGGCAATCTGGACAATTCGATCCGCCGGTGGCATCACAGCCCAACGATCCCGAACCGGCCGGCGCTTCATGAAACAATTCCTGCTCAAATTCTTCACGTGGTGGAACGGCCAGACCTTTGGCACGCAGCTCTGGACCTGGCGGTTCGGCGAACTCGTCGGTACGGACGAGCAGGGCAATCGCTACTATCGCACCCGTGGCGGCAAGATCGATCCGGTGCTGCATTTCGAGCGCCGCTGGGTGATCTATAACGGCTACGCCGAAGCTTCGCGCGTGCCGCCGTCATGGCACGGCTGGCTGCATCACGTGGTCGACCTGCCACCGACCGAAGAGAAATACACGCCGCGGGAATGGGAAAAGCCGCATGTGCCGAACATGACGGGCACGCCGGCGGCGTACCGTCCGTCCGGCTCGACGCTGGCGAGCGGCCGTCGCCCGAAGGCGACCGGCGACTACCAGCCCTGGACGCCCGCAGGCTGATCAACCTCATTCGTACGTTGTGCGAGCGCGCAATTGCGCGTGCAGCGCACGCGTGCCTGTGAACAGCGGTAACAGCGGGGACGAGCAACACGACCTCCTTGCACGTCACGCGGGACCGGAGCTCAATAGGGGCATCTTACGGAGATGGATGACCATCGCGTCGGATCGGGCTCCAGAATCGCGACTGCCCCGATGAGCAGCGGCCTCCGAGTGGGATGCGGGCCGGGACATAGGCCCCCGGTGCAGACGTCCTGAAATCGCCCGTTAATGTGAGGCCACCGCAAGACAGGAAAGGCCGCCCGGGAAACCTGGCGGCCTTTTTCTTTGCGTTGAAATTTATGCGAGCCGTGCCGCGGCGCGGGCGATCATCTCGCCGCGGCGCGCCTGTGACGATGCCATCTTCTCTTTCATGAAGGCAAGGATTTCGGCCGGCGCGGTGTCCGGCGAGCCGGCGTTGAACGGCGGCTTCGGATTGTATTCGAGCCGAAGCTGGATCGCTTCCGCCGTCCTGCGGTCGACGAGCTCCGACACCAGCGTCAGCGCGAAATCGATGCCGGCGGTGACGCCGCCCCCGGTGATGCGGTTGCGGTCGATGCAGACCCGCATCCGCGCCGGGATCGCGCCGAACGCGGCGAGGAAATCGATCGCCGACCAGTGCGTCGCGGCGCGATAACCTTTGAGCAGGCCGGCAGCGCCGAGCACGAGCGATCCGGTGCAGACCGAGGTGATGTACCTCGCGCCCTCCGCCTGCTTGCGCAGGAAGGCGAGCATCTCCTCGTCATTGACCATGTCGTCGGCTCCCATGCCGCCGGGGACGCAGATCACGTCGAGTTGCGGGCAGTCAGCAAAGCTAGCCGTCGGCATCAGCGCCAGCGCCGTGTCGCTCGGCACCGGCTCGATCCGTTTCCACACCAGATGCACCTTGGCCCCGGGCACGGAGGAGAACACCTGCAGCGGACCGGTGAGGTCGAGCTGCGTCACCTTCGGAAACACCAGAAGTCCGATCTGATGCGTCATCTTAGCCTCGCCGCATCGCCAGCAACGCAGAAATCAGCGACAGAATAGGTCTTTTCACATTTTCGACTGGCTCGTCAAGGAGCGTACCATATGTCTCAAAAAAGAGGTTAGGGCGCAGGTCGGGCACATGCACGAAAACAACAGTGGCATCCCGCGCCATCATGCGGGATCACTCACACCACGACCGTGATGCTCTCTGCCGCGCGGGTGATGCCGGTGTAGAGGTGCTTGTCGGCGTCCTGGCGGAACACGAAACTCTCGTCGAACAGCAGCACGTCGTCCCATTGCGAGCCCTGGCTTTTATGCACGGTCAGGCATCCGCCGTAGGTAAAGTGGTCGGCCTCCCGCAACTCGCGCCAGTCCATGTCCTTCTCGATGCCCAGGAAGAATTCGCCGGGAACCGTCACCTCGACATGCGCGGCGCTGGGCTCGTCAACGGAGGCGACCTCCAGCTTGAACTTGCCATGCGTGCGGTGGTGCTTCCAACCGACCTTGGTGACATCCCATAGGCCGCCATTGAGCAGGCCCTTGGTGCGGTCGTTCTTGAGGCACACAAGGCGGTCCCCGACTGCCGGGCCCCACGGCGCGATCTCGCCGGCCATGCCGCGTATCGCCCGAATCCTGGCGTTGTACGCTTGCCGCGTCTTGTTCATGCCGCAGAGGACTTGATCGGCCGCCGCTACCGTCGCGCGCAGCTCGTCGCGGTCGGCGCCACGGCGGGCGATCACCCGGCAATCGCCGTAGGTTCCGAGCGCCAGCCCACGGCCCTCGCGCACGTCCATGCTCATGCGGATGATGGGCGACTCGGCCGCCTGCCGGTGGACCTCGGTCAGCATCGCGTCAGGCTGGGCGTTGATGAAGTACCCTTCGCCGCGCACGGGCGGCAACTGCGCCGGATCTCCGAGCACCAGGATGCGCGTTCCGAAGTGCAACAGGTCGCGCGCCAGATCCTCGCCGACCATAGAAACCTCGTCGATGATCACCAGGGATGCGCCGGCCACGGCGGAGTCATCGTTGAGCACGAACGTCACGATGCCGGTTTCTTCGTCCTGGACCGGTTTGTAGATCAAGCTGTGGATCGTGCCGGCGCCGACGCAGCCCTTCTTGCGCAGCACGAGGCTGGCCTTGCCGGTGAAGGCGCCGAACAGGACTTCGCCGCGCACGGCGCTGGCGATTTCCTTGGCGATTGTCGTCTTGCCGGTGCCGGCGTAACCGAACAGGCGGAACACCTGATCGCCGTGCGGGTCATCCCTCCAGCGAGATACCGCTTTCAGTGCGTGGTCCTGCTGCGCTGACCATCCCATACCTTTCCTTTGCGTGCGGTTGGCTCCGCACTTGATTGATTGTCACGATTGATCGGTGTCACGCGCCGATGCTGGCCCGGCGCGCGTCCCTATACTCGCGCGCCCACTGTTCGGCGTCGGCCGGCCTGCCGAGACTGCCTGTCACGCGTCGGCGCATGTTCATGCAGCCGGCCTGCCTCCAGGTGATCTCGACGGCGCCGGCGGCCACGGCCAGCGCGCGCTTGCTGAGCGCGATGTCGTAGTGGCTGTCGTGGCGCGGCGGCGCCTGCCACCAGCGCCGCGCGACGCCGATGCGGGCCGCCATCGCGTGCAGTTCCGCATCAGTGTCGGCCAGCATGTGACACATCACGTAGCGGCCGTACCGGGCGCGCATGTCGTCGACGTAGACCGTCATGCCGCATCCTCGGCCGGCGGCGCCCCGAAGCCGGCCAGGGCCTTGTCGAAGTCCTGGAGCGTGGCCGCGATCTGGTTGCGCATGCCGTGGATGCCGCCGTAGGTCTGCAGCGCGCCGGAATCGAGCACCAGTTTCACGGCGCGGCCGATTTCTTTGCTGCCGCCCCAGGCGCTGATCTTCACGCCGCTGATGCTCTCGATCTCCTGGACGGCCTTCGCCAGATCGGCATGGCGCCGCGTCCGACTTTCGATTTCCCGCTCAATCCACTTCTTGTCGTCGGCGCGCGCGGCCTCGACCTGGGCGGCGACGGTGGCGCGCACCTCAGCCTCGTCGGCGCTGCTTGCCCGGCGAAGCATCGCGGCAACGAAACTCCGGTCCACCGGCTGCGGGCTGAGCGCCGGCGCCGCGACAATCTGCTTGAGCTTCCCATCCTTGGCCTCGTACAGGCCCCAGGTCGGCGGGAGCTCGCCATCTTTCACCACGCCGGGCGGCGCCACGATCCACCAGCGGTCGCAGTAGCGCTGGATCGATTCAGCCTTGGCCGGGTTCTTGAGCTCGCGCAGCCAGTCGCTGCGGCTGGCCTTCACCTCGAAACCGTGGATCTCGAGCCCGCGCGACGGCCATAGGTTCATCGCCACGGCGTCGGCCCAGCGGCGCTGGTTCATGCCCGTGCCGTCGCCCACCTCGAACATGATCGCCCATTCCGGCGCGCAGAAGCGGGCGCGCAGGGCAGTTTTGATGTCGGCCGTCCTCATGCTGCGGCCTTCATCTCGGCGGCGCGCTCGAACTCGATGCGCCAAACCAGCGGGTTCGTTTTCCAGCCGGCGCCGCGCGCGGCGTTCAGTCCGTCCCAAAGCGTGCGGAACGCGTCGACGAAAGCCTGCTCGCTGCGCAGCGGCGTCGTCACGCCTTCGCGGCGTGCTTCGGCCGGCGTGACGGCGTGCAGGTGCTCCAGGCGCACGCTGATGATCGGGCGCACGATGCGGGCGAACGCGCGCGGCATGTGGATTGACGGGCGGAGCTTGCCAGCCCAGTCCGGCATGGGCATGTCGTCCGAATAGTCCGGCTCCTCACGCTGGGCCGGGCCGACGCTGCGCCAGCCGCCGGCCTCGTACAGCACGGTCACGCCTTTGCCGCGCTCCAGCAGCGGGGGCAGGATGTCAACCGGTCGCGTGCCGTCGTGCGGCTTGCCGACGCGCCACGCTTCGCGGCCCCACATCAGGTCGCCGGGCCCGCCGTAGGGGTTGTCCGCGACGCTCTCCGCCCATTCGAGGTCTTCGGTCCACGGAACCAATATCTTGCGGCCGGCGCAGACGCGCATCATGGCGAGGCGCCGTGTCACGTCCTTGCTGCCGTCGAGGGTGGCGCGCACCATCGGCGCGCTGAAAAGCAAAGGGATCTCTTTCACAATTTCTCCTGGAATCGAAGCGGCGGGGTTTTGAGGCCCCGCCGCTGCTCACTTCCCGTACTCGCTGGTGCTTTCGACTGTCCGCTTCCGCTCCCACTCGTCCAGGGCCTCTACGGGGTAGAGAATGCGCCCGCCGAGGCGGCTGAACTTCGGACCTGTGCCGAGGTATCGCCAGTTGGCGAGTGTCCGAACGGAGATTCTGCCTTCAAACCGTTCGGACACTTCATTCGGCGTGAAATACTTCTTCGACACGACATACCGTGCCTTTCTCCGCCGTGATGCTGGCGGTCACGAGTTAAAACGGGTCGTCGTCATCGGGCGCGGCATTGCTGCCGCCCGTCTTGACGGCGGGTTTGTCCTGCTGCTGTTGTGCGGGCTGCTCTTGGGTCTGCTGCTCGGCGGGCTGCGGGTCGCCTTGTTTTTGACCGGATTCGGCCGCCGGCTCTTTCGCCGTCTTGCTATCCGATTCAGCCGTCTTGCTTTCCTGGGGCGCACTGCGGCGAGAGCGTGTCGGCTGCGCGGCAGGCTTCTGTTCCTGCGCTTTCGACTGCTCGACCTGCTGCGAGATCGCGGCGGCCGCCGGCGCCTGTTGCTTGTCGCCTTGTTCCTCGTTGGAACCGAGCTGGAAATACTCGCTCGCCTTGGCGCCATCGCGGATGGCGTTGTAGACGCCCATCAGGTCGCCGAGCTCGTCGAGCGTGGTGCTGTCAACCTGGTGGCCGAGGTATGCGGTCAGGTGCGCGTCGGTCACGCCGAAACGGCTGAACGCCGCTGCCATCTTGATCAGGCGATCACTCAGCGGCTTTTCGTTGTCGCCGGCCAGCGTGCGTTTGCACTCCTCGATGCCTGCGGCAATCATTCCCTTGGGCATCAGCGCCAAGATGCGTCCGCGCATCTGCTTGGATGCGACGTTGGCGATGCGGTTGTCGATGTCGGCCTGATCGACGAGCTTCGTGGCGCCGCCCTGCTTGTCGCGCACATGCAACACGGTGATCTGGCGCGTCGAGTAGTTGTTCCGCTCCATGTCCCACGCGTAGACCTCGATCTCGCTCGAGCCATAGTCTTTCGGGCCCGGGCCCGGCGGGGTGCGCCCCAGCTCACGATGCCCGTAGATGAAGTTGCCGTAGCAGCGCGCGGCTTCCTCGGCGAAGCGGATGCTGGGTCCGCTGCCACGATTGGGCACGCTGTAGAACGCGGTGGCGGCGAATTCCGGACTCTTGCAGGCGTCCATGAATTCAGTGGTCGCGGCCGTCATGCTGCGCGGGAAGCGCTTAGCCAGGGTCATCTTGCCCTGGGCCTCGGCAATCGCGCGCTCGGACTCGATGGCGACGGTGCCAGCGTTCATGCCGTGCGCGTTGCCGGCGGCAAGGGTGCGACTGACGGGATTGTCAGCCGTCAGGGCTCCGCCCTGGTGCGGGATCATTTCGTTGCTCATTTTTACTCCGGTTGGGTGCTGGTTTCTTCGCTGCTGTCGCCGGCGGGCTGATCCTCGTCCGGTTTCTCGAACAGCTTGCCGTTCAAGGCGGTGAGACCGCCAAGAAAGTATTGCATCACGTCAGGCGTGCCCTGGATGAAGGCCATCGCGGCGACGGGATTGCCGTCCGGACCGTTGAAGGCCGTCACGCTGCACAGGTGACGCTGCGCGAACACGCGGGTCATGGCGAGCTCGAGCGGCGTGCCCAGGAGGGATTCGCCTTCTTTGAACGGCGCGATATCGACGCGCGCATCGTGGAACGACAGCTCGCAGTTCATCCAGTCTCGTTCGTCCGGCTCGTAGCCGACAAGGCGAGCGTGCGGCTCCAGCTCGCTCCAGTTCATGTTGTTCTTGGCCCAGTCCTCGATCTCATAGGTGTCGGCCGCGAACATCTCGGTCGTGTCCTTGAGAGCGTCGTCGAGCGTCGGGAATTCGTCCTTGTCGCGCTCGTGGTAGTAGGTGGCGCGGTCCTGCGCGACGATGATCGTCGGCACCTCGAACACGCTGCCGTCCTGGAATTTCACTTGAAAGAAGGGTTTCACCTTGTTCTCCTGAAAAGGGTGATTGATTTTACTGATGCGCTCAGCGCCGATGATTGATTGATGCTATTCAGTCGTCGGTGCTGATAGAAAACTCGTCGTCCGATACTCGCGTCACGAACAACTGCAGCCCACTTTCCAGTGCGCGCTCGCGGAAAGCCTCGAGCGATGCAGTGTCCAGGCACTCGATGCGGTCGACGCAGATGATGCCGAGGTCGCCGGAGCGCAGCTTTGCGATCTCGACCGCCACGTCGACCTGCTGCGCAGTGTTGAGCCGGTCGAACGGAACGTCGTCGCGGTAGATTTCGCCGTCGCGCACCTCGAGGCCCGTGATCGGTAGGCTGTTGAGCAGATTCGACTTGTATTGCTCGATGCCGGCGAGGGCGGCAGTCTGGCGCGCGGCTTCTTCCTCGAGCTCGGATAGCTCGGTTTCCATCACGCCGATGGTTTCGAGCGTTTGCGCGCGGCGCGCGTGCAGCTCGCGGTTCACGCGCAGGGCCTGGAGCTGGCCCGCGATGGGTTCGCGCTGCGCCGCGAATTCGCTGACCTTGCGCTCGCGCGCGGCGGCCGCCTGGGTCTCACGCTTGGCGAGCTCGGCGTTCAGCGCGTCGACCTTCTCCTGGGCCTCGGCCTTGAGCTTGTCCATCGCTGCCTGGAGCTCGGTGCGGATCGTGTCGATTGCGGTGCGCGTGTCGTTGCGGATGCCGTCGAGCTTGGTCGAGATGCGCGTCAGCTCCGCGTCGCGGGTAGCGTCGATCTCCTGCAGCGCCGCCTCCAGCTCGGGCTCGTCGCCTTCGGCGCCCTCTGGTACGGGCGGCACGGCCTGTTCGAGCTGGGTGATGGTCGCCTTCTTTTCCTTGACCGCGCGGTTGGTGCCCGTGCGCGCGTCGTAGACTTGGGTATGAACCTGCTGGATCACCTGCAGCGCGTGCGTGCCGGGCGCGGCCGTCACCTCGACGCCGGCGATCTCGGCCAGCTTCGCGGTGTCGGCCTCCAGCGGCATGGCCTCGAGCAGCACGCGCACGCGGTCTTTCTTCGGCGCGGTCAGGAAGTCGATCGGGTTGACGCTGATCATGTCGGTGAGCTGCTTGATCACCTCGGCTGGGCGCGGCACCTTCTTGCTGTCGCGGCGCACCGCCGATGTGCTGCCGGTGGGCGTGACCGTCTTGCTGAGCTCGGTACCGTCGTCGAGCACGAGAACGGTTTCGCCGCGCTCGGCACCTTTGCGCAGCAGGGTCGCGTCATGGCCGGTTTCGAGGACGGACTTGACGGCCTCGAGGATCGAAGTCTTGCCGGTGCCGTTCGGGCCGCTGATTTCGGTGAAGCCTTTCGGCGAGAATTCCAGCTCGGCCACGCCGAGGATGTTGCTGATCTTGATTTTGGAGATTTGCATGATGTCTGGTCAGGCTTCGGTCGAGTTGATGATGGACTGCATGAGCTCCCAAGTTTTGGGGGCGCTCGCGCGCTTCGGCGGGTTACGCCAGTCGCCGATTTCTTCGGTCAGCAGCGCCTCGAGCTCGGCCCAGCGCTCGACCAGCGCGTTCCAGGTCGGCGACACCACGCGCATGCGGTCGAGTTCGGCGCGCAGCTCCGGGCATTGGTCGAGCAGCAACAAGCAGCGGCGGAAATCGGCCGGATCCCTCGGGTGGCACGGCGCGCTGTTGCCCAACGCGACGACACCTGTTGTGAATTGAAACAGGGTTTCGCTGCTGATGCCGCGCTCGCCGGACGCCAGCCATTTGACGGCGGCGGTCGATAGGTTCTTGTTGGCGGGGTTATGTGCCTCGCGGGCCTCGGCTGCGCCCGCCAGCGCCGCGCGCAGCGTATCGAGGTCTTTGCGCAGGCCGAGCGCTAAGTTGGCGCCAGCCATGCGCGCTACGTCGGGATCCATGACGGCCTGTTTCGGCGCGAGACCGGCGAGCGGTTGGAGCGCCGTCATGGGCACCGAACCGAAGATGAGAATGCAGCCGTCGCGGTGCTCGACGGTGTAGCGGACCGGGCCGCCGCTGGTGAGATTGGTAGCGTACATGATGGTCAGTAGGTGAGGGGGTAAAGGTCGGGGAATTTGCGCCTCTCCCAGGACGGGAGACACGCTTTGATGGGTTTGCCGCGCGCGACGCCGGGCCAGTAGTTGCGCTGCTGCGCCAGGATGAGGCGCGCGAGATCCTGCTGATAGAGACGCCGGCCGGCCTCGATCTCATCATCGGTCAGGTAGTGGACCGCTACGTCGTAGGGGCGGGTTTTCTGCGCGGCGACTAAGGCGAAGTATTGCGGCGCCTTGGTGCCGTACAGCTTGCGCAGGATGTCGAGATACCACGCCGCCTGAACGTGATAGCGGCGCCGCGCGATGGTTGCGCCGAAACCTTCCTCGCTCACGTCGTCGGTCGTTTTCAGATCGGCAACGAGCATGCCGTTGGCAGTGATCGCGTCGGTGCGGCACTTCTTGAGCACCTGGACGATGATCACCTCGCCGGTGTCCGGGTCGACAACCTCCACGTCCTCGTAGACGAAAAACGACTGCTCGACCCTGGCGCCCTTTAGCAGCGGGCCCGCCACGGGATCGCACTGCACGGCGCGGAGCATGCTCAGCATGTCCTTGTAGTCTTTCGCGGGGATGGGCGTCTTGCCGGCGATGCGCCGGTTATGCTCGGCCTCCAGCACCGCCATGATGCGGGCCTTCGGATCAGCAGCGAGCAGCCGCTCGATGAGCTCGGGCTTCGCGCCGCTGACCATCTCGCCGAGGTCGCTGAGCGCCTTCTTGAGGTCTACTGCCGTGTCGAGCGCGCCAGGATGCGCCGTCTTGTCGAAGCCGACGGCGTAGGTTTGCTCGAACGTGCCCGGCTCGAGCACGAGCTTGTGCGTGCCGTCACCGACGATGAAGCAGTGCTTCCGATCTTCCGGCTCGCGCTCCGGATTGACGTACTTGTCCCAATAGTTGAGCTCGCTGACCGCCACGGCGTCGAGCATGCTTTTCGAGATGCCCGGGCCATCGTGATACTGCGCGTTGGTCAAGTCGAGCAGGCCGGTCGGGTGATCGACGACCAGTTCCATATGCTCTCCTAATCAAAAATGTTCGTGAGTGCGTAGTGTCGATCAAATTTGAATCGCCGACAACTAACGCGCCCTCGTTTGTCGCGCGAATACGTCACTCGTCTCTGAGCTTCACGCGCATTCACCACTCACTTTTGAGTCGTGATGATTCAATTCCAGTACAATCCGCAAACTTACCGACTAAGGGATCGTAATGGGATCGAAGGATTTCAAGCAGCAGTTCTACGACGCGATGGACAAGCTGGAGGCTGACGCGAAAGCGGCCGGCCTGAACTTCACGCAAATCTGCAGGGAGACTGGCATCTCGCGCGCGACGCCGGATCGCTGGAAGAAGCACCTGCCGAAAACCGTCGAACTCGTTACGCGCATGCAAGAGGTGGTCGCGCAGAAAATCCGCGAGAAAGAAACCGGCATCCCTGGCGAGACAGCCTAACCCTCAGACCTTCCTAGCTGGGCGCGGACTTTTCGCAACCGCCGCGCCTGAGATCATTCATGCCTGCCATCAAGCTTCGGGATTACCAGGAGAGGGCGGTCCAAGAGATTCGCCAGCAGTTCCGGGAGAAGAACGCCCCGGTGCTGTTCGTGCTGCCGACCGGCGGCGGCAAGACCTATACGTTCAGCTTCATCGCAGCCAGCGGCGCCGAGAAGGGCCGCCGCATCGTCATCATCGTGCATCGCAAGGAGCTGCTGCTGCAGGCATCTGCCTCGCTGCGCGAGCTCGGTATCGAGCACGGGATGATCAGCCCGCACTTCACGCCGAACCGGCATGCGCGGATCCAGGTCGCCAGTGTCGACACGCTGCTGATCCGCCTCAAGAAGTGGGAGCAGCAGCGCGCGGCCGCTGAAAAGGCGGGCAAGCCTGCGCCGCCGAATCCGTACCAGTTCGACATCGCGATCTTCGACGAGGCGCACCACGTCGTCGCCGGCAATAAGTGGGGACGAGCCTGGGAGCAACTGGGCCGGCCCCTCATGCTCGGCGTCACCGCGACGCCGGTGCGCACCGACGGCAAGGGCCTGGGCGAGCACGCCGGCGGCGTGTTCAAGTCGATGGTGCTGGGCCCGCTCGTGCCCGAGCTGATCGCCTGGGGCAAGCTGGTCAACCCCATTGTCTACACCAGCCTGGATATGCCGGACCTGTCCGGGCTTAAGAAGGACAAGGACGGCGACTACAGCCGCGCCGCGCTCGCCGAACGCGTGGACAAGCCGCGCATCACCGGCTCGGCCGTCGAGCACTACACCAAGATTTGCCCGGGCGCGAAAACCATCGTGTTCTGCTCGAGCATCGAGCACGCGAAGCACGTCCGCGACGAATTCAACGCAGCCGGCTACAAGTTTGAGCTGCTGGTAGGCGAGCCGGAGATGTCGGACGCCGAGCGCACGGCCGTCAACAGGCGGCTGCGGCGCGGCGAGATCCACGGCGCCTGCACGGTCGACCTCGTGAGCGAAGGCTACGACCTGCCGGACCTGGAATGCTGCATCATGCTCCGGCCCACGGCATCGGAAGCGCTGTTCCTGCAGCAGGTCGGCCGCATCATGCGCCCTTCGGACGCAAAGCGCGGGTGCTGGCTGCTGGATCACGTCGGCAACGTCGGCGTCATGGTCGACGGCGTGTTCAAGGTCAAGCACGGTCTCCCGGACCAGGAGCGCGCGTGGACGCTTGACGGCCGCCAGAAGAAGAAGCGCAGCAAGAAGGATGTCGACGAGGAGACCATCGAGCTCAAGCAGTGCCCGAAGTGCTACATCGTGCATCCGCCGGCGCCGTCGTGCCCGGCCTGCGGCCATGTCTATCCGGCCAGCGGCGGCCGCAACCTGGAGCAGGTGGAGGGCGAGCTGCAGCAGATCACGCCGGAGATGCAGGCGCAGATCACTCGCGACGCCAGGATCAAGCAGGGCAAGGCCAAGACGAAAGAGGAGCTGATGGCGCTCGGCTTCTCAGAGGGGCGCGCCGACAACCTGCTGCGCGCGCGGGCCGAAAAGGAAGGGCTCATGAACGCGCTGATCTCCGATCTTCAGGCGTGGCGCGCCGAGACCGGGCAGACCGCGCTCGAGATCCTGGGCGTGCCGATGATGGGCATCAAGCAACAGAAGCCGAAGGCGCTCAAAGAGCTGCGCCAGCGGTTTGACGAACACCGGTCCGCCTACGCGACCGGGCAGGGCCTGACCGGCTCCAACACCAGCGGCCAGCAAGCCGCGCTTATCTGAGGGTTTTACTATGGCATCCGTCAACAAGGTCATCATCATGGGCAACCTGGGGCGCGACCCCGAGGTGCGCTACAGCCCCGAGGGCGCCGCCATCTGCAACATTTCGGTCGCGACGACCTCGAAGTGGAAGGACAAGGCCAGCGGCGAAAAGCGTGAGGAGACCGAATGGCATCGCTGCGTGGCCTACAACCGCACGGCCGAAGTCATCGGCGAGTATCTGAAAAAGGGCAGCTCGATCTACATCGAGGGGCGCCTGAAAACTCGCAAGTGGCAGGACAAGGACACGGGCGCCGACCGCTACAGCACCGAGATCGTCATCGACAGCATGCAGATGCTCGGCAACCGCGACGGCGGCGGCGAGGGTCGTGAAGGCAATAATGGTGGCGGGCGCCCGGCGCAGCAGCAACGGCCGGCGCCGCAACAGCGCCCCCAGCAGCAACGGCCCGCCGGTAATCAGGCGGATATGGACGACGATATTCCCTTCTGACCCCAATTTATGGACAAGCCTACCAATCCCAAAGACGCCATCGGCAGCGGCAAGCTGCCGCTCGAGCTGGTCCCGGACACCATCGAGGCCGAAGTCGCGCTCGCCTATCTCGAGGGGGCTCTGAAATACGGCCGGTTCAACTGGCGTGTCGCTGGCGTGCGCGCGTCGATCTACCGGGCCGCGCTGCGCCGACACCTGATGCGTTGGTGGAACGGTGAGGACCGCGACAAGAAAACCCGCGTGAAGCATCTGGCGAGCGTCATCGCCTGCGCGGGTATCCTGCTCGACGCGGAGCTGTGCGGCAAGCTGACCGATGACCGGCCGCCGCCCGTGGACCTGGACGCGTTGCTCGATGTCGAGGAGCACATCGCTTACCTGAAAGAGCTGTTCAAGGACCACGATCCGAAGCACTGGACCATAACCGACATCCAGGCCGCCGGGCTGGCCGAGCACGCGGCGCGCGAGGATGACGCGCGGCTCATTGCGGCGTCGAACGGTCATGCTTGAGGGCGGCGTACAGCGTCTGGTGTGGGCGGCACTGTCCGCACTGTCGTCGATCTTCAAGACGGCAGTGCGCGTCACGCTTTTCCGCGTCAACACGGGCACGGCCTGGGTCGGTGCCGGCAAGCCAGTGCGCAACAAGGACGGCTCCGTGACGCTGGCGGCAGCTCGCCCGATCACCCTGGGCTTCGGCCTGGTTACGGGCAAGCCGGTGGTCGGCGCATCGGATCTGTGCGGGATGACGAGCATCATCGTCACGCCGGAGATGGTCGGCAAGCCTGTTGCTGTCTTCACCGCCATCGAGACGAAGCGGACGAAGGGCGGACGCACATCGGAAGATCAAGGTGACTTCATCGACTTCGTGCGCAAGGCGGGCGGCATCGCTGGCGTGGCGAACACGCCGGCCGCCGCTCAGTCGATAGTCACTGACTATTGCAGGGAGCGCGGCATCAGTTGAATCCAATCTCGCTGCGCTGAAAAGCCCGTAGAATCACCAGACGGCCCACGGCTTCATCGTTTTTCACGCGATACAGCCGCAAGCATTTTTGCCGCCGTGGCATTTTGAGTTTTCGGTGCGGGATAGGGTAGCTCCCGAAGCGTTCCTGCTGACGCGTTCCCGCACCATCTTTTTCTCATCAGCAGACTTCGAGCAGGGGAAGTATGAGCAGGGATCTCAGTCGGAGCATGTATGTTGCATGAATCCGACATCATCGATCAGTTTTGCAGGGCCATGCGTGAATACGACATTCACGTATCGGCTGCTGACGTAAAGGCCGACGGCAAGCTCCACCGGATCAAGGCTGACGGCGACAAAGAAAAGACCGTCTGGTACGTGCTGCATGCGGACGACCAGCCCGCCGGCATGTTCGGCTGCAATCGCCGCTACGGCCACGATCAGAAATTCACCTGGAAGGCTGACATCAAGCGCGCGCCGCTGACGGCCGCCGAGAAGCGCGCCTATCGCGAGCGCATGGAGCGCATCGAGTCCCAGCGCGCGGCCGAGGACGCGGCGGCCAGCGCCGCTGCCGCCGAACGCGCCAATCGCTTGTGGTCCGAGGCGGTCGACGCTGATGAGCATCCCTACCTCGAGCGCAAGGGCGTGCGTGCGCACGGGCTGCGCGTTGGCCGCTGGGAGGTCATCGACCAGGACACGGGCGAAGTCCGCACGGTCACCAATCAGGCCCTGCTGGTCCCGATGCGCGACCTGGGGAAGCGCATTCACAGCCTGCAGGCGATCATGCCGCAGAAGCGCGAGGGCGCGTCGGACAAGTGGTATCTGACGGACGGCGACAAAGAGGGGCACTTCTGGACCATTGGCCGGCCGCTCGAGCACGATGGCAAGATCGTCATCATCATCTGCGAAGGCTACGCCACGGGCGCCAGCATTCACGAGGCAACCGGGCACGCGGTCATCATCGCGTTCGACGCGCCCAACCTGCTGCCGGTGGCGAAGGTCTGGCGAGCGCGGTTCCCGGACGCCATCATCATCATCGCGGCCGACAACGACCAGTGGACGCTCAAGCCCATCGTGAACCCCGGCCTGACGCGCGCGCGCGAGTGCGAGAAGGAGGTCGGCGCCCTGGTCGCGTTCCCGCCGTTCGACGCGGCGCTCGGCGCCACGAACGAGCGCGGCGGCCGCGCGCACGGTCCGACCGACTTCAACGACCTGCAGCAGCTCGAGGGCATCGAGTCCATCTGCGGCGTGATCGACGCCGTGCTGAACCCGCCGCCGGCGCCGGATCCTGGCCCCGCTGACGACACGCCGCCGTGGGAAGGCGCGGCTGACGAAGGAGCGCCGGCCGCCGACGGCGATGAGCCGCCCGACGACACCGATGACGAAGGTGACGACGACCGTCCGGAGAACAACGGCTATTTCGCCATCCTGGGCTATGACCGCGACCAGTATTTCATCTTCTGCCACGAGTCGCGCCAGATCATGGTGCGCACCAAGGGCGACTTCTCGGACATCGGCCTGATTGAGATGGCGCCGCTTAACTGGTGGGAGGCGAACTTCCCGGGCAGCGAGAAGGCGGGCGGCATCGACCGCAAGATGGCCGCCAACTTCATCGTGCGCACGGCGCGCAAACGCGGCATCTACGACATCAGCCGCGTGCGCGGGCGTGGCGCCTGGAGCGACGAGGGCAGGGCGGTCTATCACCACGGCGGCTACCTTAGCGTCGACGGCCAGCGCGTGGATATCACGCGCCTGGAGTCCGAATTCGTCTATGAGCTCGCCCAGTCTCTGCCGGCTCCTCACGAGAAGCAATTCACGCAGGAAGAGGGCAAGCAGCTCATGGAAGTGGTCAAACGCTTCCGCTGGTCTAAGCCCGGCTCTGCACTGCTCTTTGTCGGCTGGGTGGCCCTGGCACCGATCTGCGGCGCGCTGCCTTGGCGACCGCACCTCTGGATTACAGGGGGCGCCGGATCCGGAAAGTCGACCATCGCCAAGATGGCGCACGACCTCTTGCGCGGGACCGACGTGTTCGCGCAGGGCTCGAGCTCCGAGGCCGGCATCCGCCAGCGGCTCAAGGCCGACGCGCTGCCGGTGCTGATGGATGAGTCCGAGTCGACCGAAGAAAGCGATGCGAAGCGCGTCCAGTCGATCCTGGCGCTGATCCGGCAGGCATCGACCGAATCCGACGCCGAGACGCTGAAAGGCACTGCCGACGGCTCTGGCATGACGTTCCATATCCGCAGCATGTTCTGTCTCGCGTCGATCCAGGTCGCGCTCAAGAACAAGGCCGACATCGACCGCCTGTCCGTGCTGACGCTGCGCTCCGGCCGAGACGGCAAGAACGACCCGAACGAATGGCAATCGCTCAAAGAAGCCATTCACGCCCTGGTCGTCCGCGACGCAACGGTAGCGCGGCGCCTGCTGCGCCGGACCATCGACCTGCTGCCGACCACGCTCAAGAACATCGACGTGTTTACCGAGGTGGGCGCGCGCGTGTTTGGTAGCCAGCGCGACGGCGACCAATACGGCACGCTGTTGGCCGGCGCGTGGTCGCTGATCTCGAACGATGTGGCGACGCCGGCCCAGGCCGAGGCACTGATCAAAGAGTACGACTGGTCCGAGCACCTGGAAGGCGCCGACGAGGATGAAAGCGCCCGCGCGCTGTCCGCGCTGATGGAGGGCAAGATCAGGATCAACGGCATCGACATCACGGTCTACGAGCTCGTGTGCGAGGCCAGCAACGTTTCGGTGCCCGGCCTGGAGATCGGCAGCACAAAGGCCGATGCGTTCCTCCAGCGCCACGGCATGCGCGTGAAAGACGGCTTCCTGGTGCTGTCAAACACATCGAACGAACTGCGCCGGCTGGTGACGGGCACGCCCTACGAGGCTGACCTGCGCGGCATGCTGCTGCGCGTGCCCGGAGCCGACCGCAACATCAACAAGCCGCTCAAGTTCAACGGCGTGCAGTCCAAGTGCATCCGCGTGCCGCTCGATCCGATCCTGCACGACCTGCCCACGACGCCGCCGGCGCGCCCGACGACGCTTGACGATCTCGAAACGGAGCCGTTCTGATGGCCGCGCCTATTCAAGTCCCGGCCGGCTTCAAGGCGGACTTCACCTACTACTGCGAGCGCGCCGGCATCGTCGGCCGCGAGCAGGCGCTGCTGCGCAACGAGGTGCGCGCAGATTTCGAGGGGACGGGGCGCTGGGTGCAGGAATGCGCGAAGGTCTACCGCTTCGCGGACGCGACCTGGGGCGGCTTGCCCACGCCCGATCTATGCCTGGGCTATCTCGCGTCGAAGGGCCTGTTCTATGAAGACGAGACGCTGTTCAAGCGCCTCGGGATCCTGCTGCAGGTGAAGATGTGTGCGCGCGCGGCCGGCGCGCTCGATTAGGCCGCGCGCTTGTAGAACTTACCGCCGATCATCGCGAAGTCGCGGATCTCGACATACTCGAACTGCACATGCTTCTGGTGCGTGTCGACGTGCGCCAGCATGAAGCCCAGCGCCCATTTCTCGCCGGCGCAGTAGCTGGCCGCGCGCGCGTGGCCGCAACCGAGCTGGTGCCATTCGGTCGAGCCGAACGTCGGCGAATAGAACGGCCACACAATATGCTTGTGGTGATGGCCGTTGAAGCCCGGGTAACCCATCTGGCGCCCTTCGGGGAAGTGGTGCGCCAGTAGGCAGTCGTACATCACATGGTAGTTCTTCTTGAGCTCGTCCTTCACGTCGCGCTCGGTGAAGGCGGCGAGGTCCATGCGGGCGATGTAGTTCACCTCGTAGGCATCCAGGCCCAGCAGCTTCGGCACGGTGAAGCCGTGCAGGTCGGACAGCACGACCTTGAGCGCCGGCGTGGCCTCGCCTAGGTGGCGCATCAGCCTGTACTCGTGGTTTCCTTCGATGTAGATGATCTCGGCGTCCGGGCACGCCTTGCGCAATTCCTCCAGGAACTGGTGCAGCCAGCGGATCCGGCCGACGACATTCCACTCGCGCGGGTCGACGCCGTATTTGCCGAACTCGGGCAGGTCCAGGGCATCGCCGTTGATGACAATCTTCTCGGGCTGCACGCGCTTCGCGGTGTCGATAAAGCAGATGCGCCAGAAGGGATCGCACTCGATGTCGTGGATGTCGGACGCGACCAGGACGGTTTGAAAGCGCTTGCCGGACGGGCGCAGGTACTTGCCTTCCCATCCGGCTTTCTGCTCGTTCATGGCCCGCTGCACGTCCTTGCTGGCGTGCTTGGCGATGTCGCGCTCGAGGCGGTGCGCATGGCGGGAAAGCTTGACGCCGGCCTGACGCTTGAATTCCTCGAACGTGCCAAAGTGCCGGTTCCACGTGGCCTCGGAGATGTCCGAGTGAACGCGGAAGTAGTTGCGGGTGACAACCTTGTCCGGGTCGATCTGGACGACGCGCAGGAGCTCGTTGATACACTCCTGCGGGCCCCAGTCCTCGTGGAATTTTCGCTCGTCCTCGGACAGCGGGACTTTGCGGCCAGTCGCCGCCTTGGATTTCTCCACGGCGGCCGGGTCGATCACGCCGGAGCTGATCAGCCGATTGAGCCGCTTCGAGACGTTGGAGTGGTCCAGGCCCAGGGCCTTTGACATTTGGTAGGCGTTGTATTTGTGCTTCTGCGCCGCCTTCAGGAATTCATCCTGGGTAACTTTCGCAGTCATAGGCTTGAGCGGTTGGTTGACCAGCTTGAATTTTCAGGTCACGACCCCGCCTACAGGTCGCTTCCCACCTTGATTTTCGTCATCGCGCGCTTGCGCTTCGGCGCCGGCAGGACAGAAAAGCCCGTCGGCACAAGCCAGATCGGGCCCTTCTTCTCGGCGCCCGGGATCCGGTCGGCCTCGGCCAGCGCCTGGATCCGGCGCGGCGTCACGCCGTGGGCGGCGGCCGCCTCGCGGACAGTGAGCTGCTTGGGAGGGATGGCGCCGAAGGTCATGAGGCCGCCTTCTCGCCGGCCAGGGCGATGATCTCGTTGGGCTCGTGGCGCCAGTTGCGCACCTCGGCGGCGGTGAACCGGCCGGCCTTGATCTTGTCGGCGGTGTAGCCGCAGAAGCCGGCGCAGTGATACGCCTTGTGCTCCTTGTGCCAGACCACGAACAGCTCGGGATTGCCCGGGAACAGGATGTCGCGCAGCACGGCCGCGCGCTCGAAATTCATCGCCTCGGTGGCCTTCGACAGCTCGCGCTCCAGGCGCTTGCGGCGCTCGCGCGCGTTGCGCTTGATGCGCAGGTTCTCGGGCCGGCGTGTGAAGATTTCGCTTTGGCTCTTGTTGTTGAGGCCATGCGTCCCGGTGACGACAAACCACATGCCGCCATTGGTATAGGCGGTTCCGGACAGGATGCGGCCCTTGTAGTCGGTGAACCAGACGCGCGCGCCGTGCTCGATCCGGCCGCCATCCGCCGCGCGGCGGTGGTATTCGCTGATGTGCTCGGGACCGAAGTGCGTGTTTTTTCGGTACTTCTCCTCGATGACTTCCATCGCCGTGGCGTCGGAGCGTCGATCAGCATCCGGCGGCACGAATTGGTAGCCGGTGAACACGTTCAGCAGGTAATCGCGGATCCGGCGGCGCGTGCGCTCCATCTCGATGCGCAGCAGGTACGGCATGTGCTTTTCCTGGTCGTACTGGTAGCGGCCGCCGTGGTCAGGCCGTTCCGGTGCGTTCACGTTCTGGAAGAAGTCGAGTTCGATGTGCCGGCCAGAGATTTTCAGATCGGCTTGCAGATCGCCCTTGGTGCAGTAGCGCGCGTCGTTGGTGGTGAAAATGTGGGTGCCGACTTGGGTGGTCCATCCCAGGCGGTGCAGCGTCTGCACGATGCACGCGAACACGTCGCGCTTGAACTGGCGCTCCCAGGCCGTGCGCTGATCCCAGGTCATGGTGGGGTTCAAGCCTTCCTCCCACACGGCAAGCGCGGCGTCATGGAAATGGATCGTTCCGGCGCGGTCGATGCGCCCCTTGGTCATGGTCATTACATCAGCTCCAGGCAACGGTTGCGCAGCGCGAACGCCTCGGTGGCAGTGGGCTGTCTCGACTCGGGATAGGCAACCTCGGTGGCGCCGGCCGGAAGGTAGAGCTCGGACGTGGGCTGCGTGTCGGCGAACTGCAGCAGGCCGATCATGAGGGGTTCCTGGCGCTCCGCGTTCACCTGCAGCGTGTGGATCTCGTAGGGGTGGACGAAGTAGGAGGAGCCACGATTGTGGATTTCGACTTTCCTCGTCAGGTCGCAGGTGCGGTCATAGAGGCGCCTGCGGCTCTCGGCGCGGTAGGTGTAGCGGGTCCACTCGGTGCCGGCCGTCTCCAGGAAACGGATGTGGCGCAGCTCGCCGGCCAGCACGACGCTCGAGAACGGGTAGCGGTGCGAGTGCGGGTGGACGAGGTAGCCGCTGTTCGGGTTGGCCGGCCGCTCGAGCAGGTAGATTTTCGCGGTCAGGCGCGGCGAGCGGTGCAGACACAGGTAGTTCATGCCGTCGACGTGGTGATTGATCGTCGAGTGCTGCGCCATCTCGGCAGGGTCCATCTGCTCGAGCAGCGTGCGGAAGATGTTGAAGTCGTTCATTCCTTTCCTTGGTTGGTAGCGGGGTCGAGCACGATGACGTGCATGCCAAGCTGCGTTGCGATGTGATGCTCCAGGGTGGCGCCGCGCGACTTCTCCCAGCCGGGCAGAAGCGCGATGGCCTCGCACGTCACCAGCTCGGCGATGTCGTCGCGCATGCACGCGGCCCAGCCTTTGGTCGGGTCGGAGTTGATCTCGGCCGGGTTCACCACGTCGTGCCCGTCAGCGCGCAGGCGCGCCGCCTCGGCGTGGAAGGCCGGAAAATTAAGGTCTTGGATTCCGGTCATAGGGCCGGCGATGTATATGCGCGTCATTCCTTTCCTTGGTTGGGGGCCAGCGCGGCGCGGCCGGCGTCGGTGATCTGGTCGGTGCGCCAGTCGATGTAGCCGCGCTTGACCAGGGCGACCCGAGTCAGCGCGGCGCCGCCGCTGGCGCTCATGCCGTTGATGCGGTGATACAGGCCACGGCCGGCGGCCGCTTCCTCGAGCATCGAGCGCATGGCTGGGGACAGGCGGCCGGCGCTCATGGCAGCGGCCTCGCGGCGCGCGCCGATTCCTTCGCCATTCGGTCGTACAGCACGACGTTGACCGTGGCGGCGAGGTTCATGCAGTAGTTCGTCGGCACGTACACAACGTCGCGGCACTTCGCGACGATGGCGGCCGGCAGCGAGCCGTCCTCGGGCCCGAACAGGTAGAACGCGCGCTCCGGATGCGTGTAGCTCGTCAGCGGCCGCGCATTCTTGACGAGCTCGATTGCCACGGGCACGCAGCCGTAGGGAATGACGGACAGCAGGTCGTTGGTCTCGATCATC
Source organism: Bradyrhizobium sp. Leo78 (assembly GCF_059512425.1). Classification (NCBI taxonomy): domain Bacteria; kingdom Pseudomonadati; phylum Pseudomonadota; class Alphaproteobacteria; order Hyphomicrobiales; family Nitrobacteraceae; genus Bradyrhizobium; species Bradyrhizobium sp. Leo78. Next base: position 104,397 of record NZ_JCAMOT010000008.1, on the reverse strand, counting down.
GGAATGTGGCGCCACGCATCCTGGGTGTCGGTCGGCGCCTTGCGGAAACGCGGGCCCTGCATGGCGAGCATCGCCGCGCCGTAGCAGCCGGCGGCGCGCAGCGCGGACCCGGCGTTGAGCGAATTTTTCGGGCTGTAGAGGCCGATGGCGGCGTAGCCCCGGGTGGTCGGTTTCATAGGTTCCTTGGGCGCGCCGTTGGCCGGCGCTTGTCGTTGGCCCGGCAACCGTCCGGGCGGCGGGTTAAAGCGGGCGCTGCGGGCCGAGCTTCCGGAGGCAGGCCAGCAGGAAGGCCCCGCCGATCTTCTCGGGCGGCTGGCGCGCGAAAGCGGCATCGTTGTAGATGGCCTCGATCATGCTAATCGAGATGCGCTGCCAATCGAGGGACACCGGCGCGTCAAGAGCGTCGCGGATCATGTCAGTCTGCGCTTCGCCCGCGTCGCGGTCTTCGGCGATGGCCTCCGCCAGCTCGCCGATGGTTTTGCAGACGGGCGGCGTGGATCCCGGGCGCGCGGGGGCGGCATGGGCGGCGCCGGCGAACACCAGCGCGGCGATGGCGGTCAGTATCAGTTTTTTCACGTCCTTTCTCCTGCGCGCCGTAGCGCTCGGTGGTGCCGCGCGGCCGGCGCGGCGGCGGTGCTACGCAAACCACTTCAAATAGGCGAGCCAGCCGAAGCCGCCAACGAGGATCATGATGCAGAGCGTCAGGCATGCCCACTCGATGGGCGTCATCGGCTCGTCGCACTGGATGTCCTTCATGTCGTTGAGGCTGGCATTGCTTTTCATGGCGATCTCCTAATCAAATTCGGTACGTCTTTATTGTGCGCCTTGGCGAACGATTGGATCTAATTGATTGTGCTCATGTTGCTGCGCTGCTCGATAGCGGAGCGCTATCAGGCAGGCGCGCGCCGCCCAGGCGCGGGTCGTACCACGCGCCATCGGGCCGGCCGTCGCATTCCAACCAGCGGCCCCACTGGCGGCTGACCAGCACGCCCGGAATGAACTTTCGCGTGTAGGTCTTGCGCACGCGGTAGAACCATTTCCCGTCCGCGCGCTGGGCGGCCTGCTTCGTGCCGGCGTTGCCCACGGCGAAAATCGGCACACTGCCGGCGCGGCGCGGCATGATCAGCTCTCCAGGTCGTAGGACCAGTGGATGCCGCTCATCCAGCCGAACAGGATCTGAACGTGCTCCCACAACGACATGCTCGAGACCGAGACATCGATGATCGGCGGCACCTCGTCCTCGAGCAGTTCGCGCACGGCGTCGACCGACAGGATCGGCACGTGCACCTCGAGCATGTCGGTGCGCTCGGTGACGAGGGCATGGCCGGCCATGCGGCGCAGCTCCTTGGTGACGGCTTTGCGGATGTGTAGGGAACGCGGCACGGGCTGGACCCGCGCGGCGTCAATCGCCCAGGCGCCACGCTGCGCGCGCTGGCGCTGCGCCGTGGTCTGCTGGTGGGTTTTGCGGTTGATCATGATGGTTCCTTGGCGCTGGCGGCGCATGCGCGGCCCGCCGGCGCGGGCCTGAGCTTAGAAGAGGGGGTCGGTGTAAGCGTAGTCGTCGATGGGAACGGCGAGGGCGACGACCTTGACGCCTGCCGGGCGGCTATTGGCGGCTTCGTGCGCGGCCTGCTCGCTGGCGTAGCTGACCCAGATACTGTTGCCGCAATCGTACAGGTTGGCGTAGCGCTTCGGCTTCGGGGCCATGAACAGGTCATAAGGGAAGCGGTCAGGCATTACGCCACCAGCGCCGCGATAGGCCGCCGAACCGTTTTCATACATGCAGCTTGGAACGGATTGGCCTTCGATCATGACAACAACGCGCGCCTGTTCTTCGGCTTCCGGCACATGCGCTAGGAATCGCACCTTACGCCCGCACCGCGTCACCAGCGGCGCGCCAGCCTTCGCGGCTTCCAGGTCGAAGGGGATGGGCTCGGCACGCTTCGCCGGACGGCTGTAGCCAGCGAGCCATTCCAGCGCGGCCCTGCCGCCGATCACGCACCCAGCCGGGGTCTTGATGTGGTGAGTTTCACCGGTCCAGGCGATCACACTCCCGGCCGTCACTTTCTCGATCTTCATTCCTTTCCTTTGTGCGCTCGCGCGCGTGAGGGTTAGCGCTCGTCGCGCGTGGTGCAAGCCTTGCCGCAGTTGTGCGAGCCGAGCTCGGTGATGCCGATCCCGCTCACGCCGAAATATTCCTTGCCCGTCTGGCGGTCGCGGATGATGTAGATGCCGCGCTTGTCGTTGTAGGCCAACTGGTCATAGAACTTGCCGACACGCTCGACCCTGAACCGGTCTTGCTCGTTCCCGTCGACCTTCATTTGTGCAGTCGGCTGATTTACCTGCGCTCTGTATTCGTCGCTGCATCCGGCCAGCGCCAGCGCGGCGGCTGCGATCACGATCAGACGTTTCATATCCTTTCCTTGATAGGCGCCGGTATCCGACCGGCGGCGGTGCTGCGAGACCTGGTTACCCGCGATGCGCGGCCTTGTTGCGCGCGCGGTTGCGGGCCTTGAGCGACGCGCGCTTGACCTGCGCGGTCGTGCGGTCGCTGCGCTTGTTCGCGCCGGAGCCGTAGAGCATGGAGCTCGGGCCGGTCGCCAGCTCGGGCCGGCGGTTGCGCGGCGTGCGGAATACGGGGGCAGCGACTGCGGCGCCGCTGGACAGACCTGCCATCAAGGCGGCAGCGAGGAGACTGGAACGACCGAACATAGTTTCTTCCTTGTGAAGTCAGGCGACAGTGCCTGCCGTGGCCGCCTGTCACGCGGCCAGAGCCGGAGCTGTCAGTCCTCGTCGGCCTCATCTTCCTCGTCGTCGTCGGGCTCGAGGATCGACAAGAATTCTTCTTCGCTGGGGAGCGCATCCAGCTTGAAGGTGTGCAGGTGCTTGACCGGCTCGTAGCCCTGGCCGACCGGCTCGCTGGCCGTGACGCCGAAGAAGCGTTCGCCCTCGGTCAGCGGCGTCTGGTTGAAGCCCTTGAACACCTCCAGCGTGCCGGCATCCAGGTCGATGACGTAGGCCCATTCGCAAAACAGGCTGTCAGCGGCAAAGGCGGTGCTGTCCTTGAGCTTGATGCCGGGCTCGTGGTCCATCACCATCTTGAGGATGTCGGCGCCGGCGTCACGGCTCAGCCACGGCCATTGCTTCGACCAGTCCTGGATGTGCTCGGCTTCGATGCGAGCGTTCAGCTCCTCGACATCCTTGTCAGTGAGAAACTGTGCCGCGCGCACTTTTTCCGTGAAGGCCGCGCGGTCCATGTCGCGGCAGAACGTCAATGCGGTGACGCCCTGACCGGACGGGTAGCCGTCCCACTGGCCGTATTGAGCGACCTTGTATTTCCCGTCCAGCGCGACCAGCGTGAGGTGTCGAGTTCCCATTCCTTTCCTTTGCGCCCCGTGAGGCATGATTGATCAAACCAGCGAAAGCCGCTGCTCATGCCCTGCGTACAGGGCATGGACCGGGGCTATCAGCTATCGAAGCCGAACACGTAGCGGACTTGGCCGTGTTCTTCGTGCAGCCGGCGGACTTCATCGAAGAAGTATTTCAGCTCCTCTTTCAGGCCCGATTCCCAGGTGACGCGCACGTGCGTCCACGGCTGCTCGGTGCGTCCGACTTCCGGCTCCTCGATCACCACAACATCATGGCCGGAGATGCCGCCGAAGTACGAGTCCGGCGTCGATTGCTTGTCCCAGGCGTCGTACTGTTTGCGGCCGATGATGCCGGTCTTAACGACGACCGGCGCCATCTCGAACCATGCCAGCATTTCGTCGGCGGTCAGCCAGCTATGGCTGTGGTCGCCCATCCACACTTCCAAGGCATCGTTGGGCTCGTGGTACTTGCGTCGCCACTCCGGGAAGAACTCCAGGCTTGCGACGGGGTGCACGTCACCATCGTCACCATCCACCAGCACGAAATCGTCCGGCAGGCCGCGCGGCTCAGAGATGGGCGTTACAGGCTCGCCCGTGATGATTCCGGCAAAGCCGCGCCCGTTGCGCACGCCGGCCAGCACCGCGAAAAGCTGGTAGTGGCGGCTTTCTTCGTACTTGCTGGGGATGTCTACCCAAGCGGCGCCGTCGTGGCGCTGGAAAACGCCGTGAATGTCAGTTCCCAATTCCTTTCCTTTTGCGCCGTAGCGCGTTGCGTTGATGCCCCGTGAACTGGGGCAGGATTGTCAGATCAGGCGCAGGCCAGCAGCTCGCGCTCCCAGCGCGCCGACCGCCGACCATCCGAGAACATGATCCACGATGCCGCGCGGCCCTGGGCAATCGCCTCGGCCACCTGCATCGCCATTTCAAACTGGATCGCGCTCATCACTGCACCTCATCAAAAATAATCATCACAGTGATATGGTGCGCTTGCGCGAACGATAGCTCCAATTGATTGTTGCGATGTTGCATGTGCGGCCGATAGTTGCGCGCTATCAGCCGCACGCCTGCATCAATCCCAACGGTCGATGTGGTAGTCCACGGTCGTGCCGCCCGCGTGAACCGTGAATACCGCGTCCCACGGCTGGCCGGCGGAGAGCATGATGCCGGCCGCCGATGCCTCCTCGGCGCCTTCCATGCGGGCGCGCTGCGAGTAGGCTTCGATGGTGGCCCGGACCGAATGCAGCTCAGAGCGCAGGATCTCGGGGAACAAGCAACCGGACACCGCGCTGTGCGAGTCCTTGGCGCCCTCGAGCAGGAAGATCACACCCGCGCCCTGGTGCTCGAAACCTCCATTCCACATGCTGGGTTTCAGCGTGATGGCGGACACCGGATGACGCGTGCCGGCGGTCAAGCCCCAGTGTGCCGGCGTCGAGCCACCAGTGTACAAGTACCAGGAGACCGGGTTGCGTGCCTCCTCGCGGTCCCACTGCAAGATCGGGGGCGCGTCGACGTTGACGGCAGTCACCAGCGCGCAAAAGCTGGCGCGGCCGGCGGGCACGACATACTCGATGGCCTCGGCCGTGGGCAGGACGGTGCGGGCGAACTTATCCCAGGTCATCGTGACCTTGCCGACGAGGTTGGCCGGTGCCGGGCGGGCGTCTTTCGGTTTCAGGTGGCCGAACACGCCAGCGGGCGCCGGGTCATCCTCCTTCGCGGCCGGCGTCCACAGGGCCTGCACCTCGTCGAGGCGTGCGAAGCGGCGCGGCAGTGAGCGGGCAATGCCCAGTTGCTCGACCAGCTTTTCGGCCTGGGCGATGTTGCCGGCGGCGGGCGCGGCCTGGGGGCGCTGGTATTGCAGCGGGTGCATTTTGTCAGCGAATCGGCGCGCGACAGCATCCAGCGACAGGCCGCCGGCGATATCCTCGAGCAGCGTGCCGATCATGGAGCTGCGCACATGGCAGAAGCCCGCAGGCGCAGTCGCGGCGGCGCGCCAGATCAGGTTGTGGCGCCGGTTCGCGCCGCGCTTGTCCTCGAGCGACGATTGCAGCGCGGCCAGCCACTCGGCGACGCCAAGCACCTTTTCAGACCGGTACAGCGAATCCGTTTTGAGCAGCGTGACGGCCTGCGAGACGGTATGCGCGTCGAAGTCCTGCAGCGCGTTGATCAGCATGCGGCGTTCTTCGCGCTTCTCAGCCATCTTCTGATACGGGGTCTGGATCCGGCTCTTGTGGACGATGGCGGCCGGCGGCGTCACGGCGAAGTGCTGCCATCCGCCAGCGACAGGCTGGCCCCAGGTCGCTTCGGACGAATAGAACACGCCGTCGACGCCGGCCTCGTTGATGCTGGCGATCATGTTCTTGATCGCCGGCCGGTACTTGGCGGGCGCATCGTCGACGGACCACAGTGCGGGCGCCGCGATGCCTTTCTCGTCGATGGTCACGAGGCCGCCGAACGTGTTGATGAAGCGGCGGCAGGCGTGGCAGTTGTGATACTGCCGGTCGGCCTCGGGGAACGAATTCAGGAAAACCTCGAACAGCGCGGAGCTGCCGCCGGTCGTGTAGAGCGCGCCGCCGTTGGCGACGTTGGCGAGGAAACGGGCCTGGATGCGGGCGATGAAGTCCGCGTATCCGGCGTCGTGTTCATTGGTGCAGGTGTGTGCAGTGGGTTTCATACCTTTCCTTGGTTGGTGGTGCTGGGAAGATGGCCGTCTATCACGAGTTGGTGGATGGTCGGGCCGGTGGGCGCGGGGCGCAGCGCGCGGCCGATCTGCTGAAATTGCAGCAGTGGCGAACGAGCGATGCGTCGACGCATGTTCTTTATGGAGGCGATCTGGTACGGGCGCAGGCCGGGATAGTCCCGCGCGTCCTGGCGGCGGGCCTTGCGGCGTTGGTGGGCGTTCATGATGCGCGCCCGTTGTACATGGTGGGATCTCTATCGATGGCATATCGCGCTGCCTCGATCAGTTGTTGGGCCAGCATGATGGCCTCGCGGGGCGTCATGTGCATGGCGATGGCGCTCCGGTCGGGATCGCTCGGCAGGCGGTCGAACCTCAGCTTTAAGCCTTCGGACGAGTGGTGCGGGCCGCAGTGGATGGTCGGCGGCTGCACCTTCACCGGCGTGGCGGCGCGCTTGTTGAACTTTTCCTCGATTTTCATGATGGCTCCAGGTCGGATTACAGGGGGGCGCCGCACGGCTGGCGCGTGGTCTGGGCCTTGCCGGCGGCGCTACGCTGCTCGGCGAGGGCGGCTTGGTTCGCGTCGTGGCGCGCGGCGTCGATCTCCCACGGCGGCCGCGTGTCGGTCGGCAGGCGGTCGCCCGTCTCGACCAGCCGGCGGATCTCGGCGACCAGCGCCTTGGTATCCAGCAGGCGCTCGAACTTGCGGCCGATGTTGTGCGCGAGGCCGTGGACCGTGATGTCCCGGTCGTGCTCGAACAGCGTCCAGCCGTCGGCGTCGCGGCCGATGCAGAAGAAATGGCGGCCGCCGAGCTCGACGCAGCGCTCGCGCGAGCTCATGACTTTGAACTGCAGGCCCTCGCGGGTGACGAGTTTGGGTTCTTTCACGATGGTTCCTGGTTGGGGTTGTTGAGCGCGGCGTGGATCAGGTCCAGCAGCGCGGCTTTCTTCGCGCGGGCGTCGCGCTGGGCGGCGCGGGCGGACTTTCTGGAAATTCCGGGCTCGCAACCGCACGCGATCCATTGCACTTTCTCGGCGGCTATGATCGCGGCATTCAGCGCTACCGCGATGCCGGGCATCGCAGGGTGTCGGGGTTGGCTCACGATGGTTCCTGGTGGGCCCGCGCGCGGTGGGCGGGTGGTGTTAGCGCGACAGGCTCAAAGCGAGTTTCTGGTCCTGCGCGGAATCGGACAGCATGAGCTCCAGCGGCGGGATAACCCAGGTGTTGAGGTAAAGGCGGCTGGTGACCTCGAAGCCCTTGCTCTCCAGCAGATCGATCGCCTTGTTGATCTCGCTGCTACCCGGGCCGATTCCGCGCACAGAGGAGCCGAGCGCGGGCTTCTTCAGGCGGGCGGCGACTTGCTCGATGGTCTGGCGTTGGCGTTGGTTCATGTCCTTTCTCCTATGGGCCCCGCAGGGCCCGGGTGGTTGATCAGGCGGGGTACAGCTCGCGGTGCATCTGCATCCATTCGGCCGGCAGCGCGGCGACTTGCTTCTCGGCCCAGCGCTGCACCGATTCGAGATACCAGCGCGGGCGGCGCGGCGCGTGCTTGTAGGGAGCGAGACCGCAGCTCAGCCGGTTGGCGACGTAGGAAGCGCGGAACAGCACGCCGCGCACCTCGACCAGCGCGCTCCAGGCGCTGGCGTCGGGCTGGATCACTTCGCTTACGATCTTCATCTCGGTCTCCGGTATCAATCAGCACGGTTCTATGATGCGCGCGAACGAACCTTTGCGGGTTGTCAGCGCGCAACACCGGCGATTGAATTTTTCAATCGTGGCGATAGCCGCGCTCAATCGCCCCGGGTTGCCGGGGCGGCTGGATCAGGCGGCGGCCGGCAACAGGCGCCACGCGCGGGTGCTCATCTTCCGATTGAAGCCCTTCGGATCCTTGTAGTGGACCTGACCGCGCCAAACTTCGTTGGCCTCGACGGTGCCGAAGCGCTCGGTCACGCGCTTGTCTCCGACGTGGATCGGCGCGGGCCCGGCATCCTTGGCGACCTCGATCAGCGGCTTGCCGTGGTAGGCGTCGGCGATCTGCGTCATCGTGTTGGCTTGGCTGTCGCCTGCGTTGGCGCGCTGGCGCAGGGTATGAACCCGGCTATTGATCTCGTCGCGGCGCTGCCATTCCTCGGCATCGACCCAGGGCACGCGCACGTATTCGCGCTTCTCGTGGTCGTACCGGCTGGTCCTGCATGTTTCGGGATGAGCGGCGCCGGCTTCGTACTGGTCGGCCAGCGCGCGCATGTCGGCGACCTCACGGCGGATCGAGGCGACCACGCTATCCAACACGCGGCGCTCCTCCTCGACCGGGGCGAACTGGTGGCCGCTGCAAACGCCGCTGAACCAGCCACCCTGGCCGCGATCCTTCACCTCGTAGCCGTGCTTCGCGACGCGGCCGCCGGTCACGGCCTGGATGCGGCAGCAGCATTGGCAGTGGCCGCGCAGTTGAATGTTCGATTGGCTCATCACGTCTCCCAGTTACCGGCCGGTCATCGGCCACAGCTCAATGATGCGCGCGCGCGAACCATAAGACCAATTGATTGTGTTAATCGGATTTGTTGCGCGATAGCGCGCGTCATCAATATTGAGCGGGTAGCGCGGTTACCTGCACCGTCCGGTATTTCGCGGTATCGGCGCGGTATCGGTTAAGTTGATGATTTGAAAGGAAAGATACCGAGACAACCAAGATACCGTCCGGAAAAACAACCCCATAGAGACACACACCCATCGGGTGAGGGACACATGAGGACACAAAAACCCCTCACATGATCTCTCTATTATTATTTCTTGGTATCTTGGTATCTTCTTCTTCTAGGGCCATGATTTGAAAGAGAAAAGTTGGATACCAAAACCGATACCGCGCGGTATCCAGACGGCTATAGCGGTATCCACACAAATCTGAGCCTGCCCGAGCATTCACTGCGCTTCACGCGCAAGCGTGCGCACTCACGGCACCGCGTGTTGTTTCTGCGCTATTCCTGCTGCGCTGTTTGAAATTTGCGACGACCCTCGTGATAAAATTGGTCATGCTTTGATCAAGGGGCCGGGATGGTCGATTACTTCAAACGCGACGACGTGCCGGGCAAGGTCTACTTCGCTTGCGACCGCCTTCGCGCAACGCTCAGCACCGAAGCGTGCGCGGGCATGTGGCGCAAGGCCAACCACGAAGGCAGCGAGCAGCAATTCAAGTGCCGTGTGTGCCCGCTCGGCGCCGTGCATGCGGGCGAGACCGCCGCGTCCATGTCGCCGCTCAAGGGCACGACGATATGCGGGCGCTGCCATCGCATGGCCGTGCGGCTGATCCGTGCTCATATTTGCGTAAGCTGCTACAACCGCGAGCGCGAGATCGTCATCGGCAAGAACGCGAAGGGCGCAAAGCCTGTGAAGCTGCGGCCGCTGTCCAAGCGCCGCGTCTACTACCTGGAGGGCGACCAGCCCAAGATACTCCGGATGGAGCTGTCGGCCGCGACCGACGAGCTGATAGTCGCGGCGCTGCGCGACAACGACCGGCGCACGCGCTTCGCCTTCCGTGGCGAGATCCGGGGCGCGCCTTCCCAGTTGAGGCTTTGGTGATGAGCAAATCCGATCAAGATGATTTCCAGTGGCGCTTAACGCCGCACGTTTGCCGCGCGTGCTTCGGCCGCGTGCTGATGCGCGAGACGTTCGACCGGCGCAAGATTTTCCGATGCAGCAATTGCGGCGCCGAGCGCGAGGGCAACGATAGCCGCGTGATCTGCACCTGCGGTCTCAAGCTGCGCACGGGCATTGATGCCGGCGTGCGCTGCACGGTCAACGAGGACAAGTCGCCGGAGTGGCCGTCCGAGATCGTGGCCGAGCAAGTATCAAAAGCGGTTATCTGAATCAGAAACTGACTCGCAATCTGTTGTGTGAACCCCGCAGAGCTAGGAAATACGCGGGTCTCCGGGCAACCGGCAATCTTTCGGGCGCACATAGGGCGCAAGACAATCCAAAATGAGCAATCAACGGAAGGTACCCGAAGCATGATCGCTACGCCCACTACCGTGGCGGCTACTCCGGCGAGGACCAAACCGTTCACGGCGTGCTGCGCGACATCGCGGCCGGCTCCGGCCACAAGGATCTCGCGACTGCCATCTCGGTATCGGGCGCGCGCCACGGCGCCGACGACGGCAAGGACGCGCTGGGCCGCCTGAACGCCACGAATGAATCGGTCGGCCGCTACGATCGTCACCGATTCTGCTGCGCGCATGGAGGCCGGCATTGGCGAAGTGCCGCTCGACGCGAAGGATTCGGAGGTGCTGTCGGTCCAGGATCTCGACCCGATCAAGGACAACCCCGGCGGCCTGGGCTTCTCGACCGACTACAAGGCCCGGGCCGAGGACGCCGGTCTGACCGATACCGAGCTCAAGGCGGAGGCGGACAAGGCGCGCGCCGCCAAGCAGTCGCAGATGACGGACGCGCAGCGGCGCGCGGCCGTGCAGCGCGGCGAGACCGCGCGCCTTCTCCGCGACGAGCTCAAGAACATCCGAGAGCCGGCCGCGCCGGACGCCAATGCGACGCTGGCCGATGCCAAGCAGGCGGTCGAGCTGCTGCGCGCGCAGAAAAAGCTGCGCGCCATCCAGAAGAAGGCGCGCGAGGCGAGTGCGGAGATCGACCGCGCGGCCGCCGAGCCGAAAGCCTACGTGCTCGAATACAGCGCCGACCCGGACACCGACGCCAAGATCGCCGAGGACTTGAACAACGATCTGCGCACGCTGCAGACGCGCGCGTTCCTGTCCGAGTTCGAGAAGCTGGCCGGGCCCAACCCCGAGGAGACCCTGGGCAAGCATATCGGTATCGGCGCCTACAACAGCGTCAACTCGCTGGCGCTGGCCGTCGGCGGCGACGCCCTGGTTGACCGCAGCGTCGTCGACGTGCTGGGCGTGGCCGGCGCCGCGCAGGTTCTGGCGCGCCGGATCCATACCGACCTGCCGGATCAGGTAGAGCAGATCGCCGACGGCATGCAGGATTTTCACCTGCACCACTATATGCAGGCGAGCGAGGAGGCCCTGGGCACCGCGCGCGACCTGATGGACGCGGCCAAGGAAATTGAGCTCGGCGAGGCGGCGACCGGCGCCGATCTCCAAGCTGCGCAGGAGCTGAACGCGCGCCGGCGCGAGGCCGTGACCGGGGCGCAGAAGGCGCTGGGTCAGGCGCTGGGCGAGATGGAGGCGAACGCGGCCCTGGTCGTGGCGCTCAAGCAAGGCAAGAAAGATCAGTTCCAGGTTTCCCTCGGCAAGCTGGGCATCGAGGATGCCATCCGGCAGGTGCGCGCCATCGGCCTGCAGCGCGGCGACTACACCATCGACAACGTGGCCGGCGACACGTTCCTGACCGTGAACGGCGCCGGCCTTGACCGGCTGGCGAAGCCGATCCAGCGCGCCGACCTCGAGCAGGTGCGGCGCAACCTCGCCATCATCCAGGGCGAGCACGACGAGGATGGCTGGTTGCCGCTGGGCGTGTCCAACCGGCCAGACCTGGTTATGGACGTGAAGCCCGGCGTCGCGCCGCGCCTCGCTGAGCCGTTCCAGGCCGGCGCGGACCTCGAGCAGTCGCTGCGCGATTACATCGGCGGCCGCACGGCCGACGGCGATGCGCCGGGCGACATCGTGGCCGACATCCAGTCGGCGGATTTCTTCGTCAAGGCCGGCCGCGACCGGTCAGACGAATACCGCGCCGCGCTCGACGCGGTGGCGCCGCTCAAGGGCGAAGACGGCAAGATGCAGCGTGCCGAGGCTCTGGCGGAGCGGTTCGACCAGTATGCCGACCAGTTCGTCGAGCAGCGCTACGGCGGCCAGCGCTCGACGCTGAACCGCCAGAAATTCACGGTCGACCAGAAAGCGGTCGACGCGCTGCACCGCGCATTGTCGGACACGCCGGAGGGGACGGCCGCCTACAAGCAGCTCGGCGAGCTGACGCCGCAGGACCAGCGCGCGCTGCGCGAGTTCTTCTACCGCAACGTGGCGAAGGAAAGCCCGGAGGCCGCCGGCCTGCGCGCGGACCTGGAACGAATCCAGGGCGCCGAGCCGGAGAAAGAGACGCAGGATATGTTCGGCGACACGGTGACCAACCCGGATTGGTCCGAGTGGCGCCAGCAGCGCGACGAGCTCGCTGCCAAGGTCGGCGCCGCGTCCCTGACGTGGGGCAAGTACGTCGACACGATGCGCGGCAACGAGAAAGCCTACGAGGCTGTGCAGGATCTGATCCGCTCGAATGTCGCGAAGTCGTTCGCGGAAGCGCACAACCGCCTGAACCCCAGTGCGCCGATCAAGCTGGGCAAGGCCGTCATCCGCAACAACCTGAACCATCTCGACGCGACCGACCCGGCCGCGCGCGAGGAGCGCGTGAAGCGCGAGCGCGCCTTGGTCGACAGTCTGCGCGAGCGCGCCGGCGGCCGCTACGCCAGCGGCAGCGTCGCCGAGAAGCTGGACGCCGCGCGTGACCGGCAGGAGGCGTTCGAGCAGGCGCAGATGGGCTTTTTCTCGGCGCAGGACGATATGTTCGGCGGCGGCGCGGACGAGGCGCCGAAGGAAATCCAGCTCGGCGGCGACGAGCGGCACACCCTGGGCCATGAGGCCGAGCGGCAGATCGCCGGCATGATGGGCGTCGTCGGCAAGAATTTCCGGCCGGGCCAGCCGCTGCGCCTGTGGAATCCGACCATGAGCGGCGGCAAGAACGCGGCGCGCCAGCGGCTCGTCAAGATGGTTGACGCCAACAAGCGCGTGGTGGCGGCCTTCGGCACCGGCTCCGGCAAGTCGCTGCTTCAGCTCGCCTCGTTCACGCACTTGCACGGGCAGGGCAAGGTGAAGCGCGGCCTATTCCTGGTGCCGTCCATCGTTCAGGGCCAGTTCTCCGGCGAGGCGCTGCGCTACCTCGAGCCCGGCAAATTCAACTGGCACATCCAGCCGGGCGCCGGCCGCGAGGAGCGCATCGCCGCGTACAAGAACCCGGACACGCATTTCGCCGTGATGACGCACCAGTCGTTCCGGGACGACATGCTGCACCTGGGCGCTAAGCACGCTGGCGTCAGCGAGTCGGAGATGTCCGACCGGCTGAACGCGATGACCGACGACGAGCGCAAGGACTGGATGCGCGGCGTCCTGGACAAGGAGGGCATCAACTTCGATTACCTCACGGTCGACGAAAGCCAGTACACGCTGAACCGCGCCGGCAAGGAAAACTCGCGGCTCGCTAACGTGGTCGACGCGCTGTCGCACCACACGCCGTACTACCTGATGGCGTCCGGCGACCCGGTGAAAAACGACGCGTCCGAGGTCTACGACCTGATGCGCAAGATGGACCCGGCCCGCTACAACGACCGCGCGGCGTTCATGCGCCGCTACGGCGCCGACACGCTGGCGTCCAAGGACGCGCTGCGCCGGGAGATGGCGCGCTACATCTACCCGTCGAAGATCGACCCGGACGTGGCGGCCGACCGCCAGGAAATGCGCGTCGGCCTGTCCGAAGGGCAGAAGCTGGCGCTGGGCGAGCTGGACCAGCATTTCAGCACGGCGCGGCTGGCGCGCATGCAGGGCAAGGTGGACGTGACCGCCATGCGCGCGATCTCCCCGTCGTCGTTCGAGGGCGTGCCGGAGGATCAGCACGAGGCCGTCGCGCGCGATCTGCAGCAGAACCTGGGCATCCTGAAACCGTCGGCCGTGCAGCGCGTGATCAACACGCATCCGGACAACCCGAACGTCGACCAGCTCTCGCGCGTGGCGGCTGAGCGCAAGGGCAAGCCCGGCGTGGTGTTCGCGCACTCGCTCGATGCGGTGAAGATGCTGACCGAGCGCCTGGAGCGTGAAGGGCACCGCGTCGTCACCATCACCGGCGCCGACAGTGCCAAAGAAAAGGACCGCAAGCGGCAGATGTTCAACCCGGAGCAGGGCGAGGCCCAGGCCGACATCCTAGTTGCGTCCGACGCCGGCGCCACCGGCATGAATATCCAGCGCGGCCAGTGGTTGTATCAGTACGACACTCCGCAAACGGCCATGACGCACGCGCAGCGCAACGGGCGCATCTTCCGTACCGGCCAGAAGAACGACGTGGAGCTGATCGACGGCGTGCCGGATCACCCGGAAGTCCACCGCGCGCGCGACCGCCTGCGCAAGAAGTACGGGCTGCGCGAGCTGATGACGACGCCGCTGGAAGGGCTCGACGAGTCCGGTGTGGCTTACTATTTGAAACAACGTCAGGCCGACAGGGATTCACAACCATCTCTGCTTTGATTATATTCGAGACATGAAAACCAAACGCATACTCCTGGCCGTGCTCGCGATGCTGTACATCGTCGCGCCGGCGCGCGCCGCCGATGCCAGCGCCTGCTACAGCATCGCCAACATGGACGCCCGTTCCTTCTGCATCGCCAAGGCGCGCAAAGAGCCGGGCATGTGCTATTCCATCCAGCGCGCGGATCTGCGCGCGCAGTGTTTGGCGGAGACGCGCTGATGCAGGCCCATGTCGAAAACACGCGGCGCCAGCTCGGTGAGCTCGGCGCGATGGCGAAGCAGACCGAGGACATGGAGCGGCGCATCCTCTCCATCGCCGAGGAGCGCCTGTCCGGAATCGAACAACAGATTTCGGACGCGCGCGTCGCGGCGCTGACCGGCGACGATGCCGCGAAGCAGCGCTACACCGATCTGGTCGACGAACGCGGCCGCCTGAACCAAGTCATCGCGCAGGCGCACGCAGCGCTGGGCCGCGCATAATCATCCCCTACCTTGGGATCCCCTTTGGCGCCTTCGGGCGCCTTTTTTTATGCGCGTGAGCTGGTCGAAAAAGTCGTGACAGCACAATTGCGTCATGGATCAACCTGACCTGCTGGCCTCCGTTCCCGAATACCTGAGCATTGGTTCGATGCTCAAGGCGACCCCCATCGTCGATGGTGGGCGCCGGTTCGTGTACATCGAAGCCAGCAATGAGGCGACCGATCAGCAGAATGAGGTGGTGCTGCAAAAAGCACTCTCCTCGTCGTCGGACTACCGCAGCCGCCAGAACGGCACGAACAACACCGACGACTTCCGTCTGGTGAAGATCGTGAAGAAGGCCGGCGCTACCACGACCTTCGTGGACGTGAACCGCGACATCCCGGGCACCGTGTGCGTGCCGCTGCTGAACCTGGGCCCGTCCGCCGACGCCATCGGCTGGCGCCAGTTCCAGCCGATGACCAAGATCCCGCTGCCGTTCGGCGTGGGTGGCGTGCCGGTCATCTCCTGGTTCCAGTTCTTGTTCGGTTACCTGCGCGTGACCAAGCCGAAGCACCACGGCTACATCAAGAACATCCTGCCCAGCAACGCGAAGTGGCGCCCGCACACCGACGAGTAATCGTTCGGTGACCCAGGCGGGAGAGTGATCGACCGCCAAGCCGGGCCCCATCGTGGGCCCGGCGAGTCCCCCTCAAGGAGAACGAAGTGTCGAAAGTCATCTGCACGTTGCCCAACGCATCCGAGCTGATCAACGGCGTCAAATTCGAGGCGCACGAGCGCGGTATGATTTCCGAGGACATCTCGGATGAACAGGCCGAAGTCTTTCTCGCCATTCGCGGCTATGAGCCGGATGGCGTCGTGAAGAAGCAGGAGCCGAAAGCTCCGACCGGCGAAGCTGCTGCCGAGCTCGAGGAACTGCGCAAGCGCGCCGCTGAGCTGGGCGTCGATGTCAAAGGCACCTGGAAGCACGACCGCCTGAAGGCCGAGATCGAGAAGGCCGAAGCGAAGAAGGCGGAAGAAGCAGCCGCCGCCCAAAAGGCCGCTGACGAAGCTGCCAAGAAGCCCGCCGACGATGCCGAGAAAACCGGCGCCGACGGTGAATCCGAAACCAAAGCCTAACCGGAGGCAACATGGACCGCACCGAGCGCATCGCGAAGCTCTTGGACAACTTGAACCTGGGCACGCAGAAGGAAGAAGTCGGCAAATTCATCCTCGAGCTGGTCGGCAAGGTTGCCGATCTGGAAGCCCGCGTCGAGGCGTTGGAAACTCCCACGCCGTAACGCCCGCCACTCGAGGCGACTTTCAAGGGCCGCCTTTGTGCGGCCCGTTTCGTAGGCGGATCCTATGACGACCATCTTCAAGGGCCAGCAGGCCCGACTTGCGGTGACGGTGCTGATCGACGGCGCGCCCGTCGCCATCGACGAGGCGAGCACGGTTTCGGCGCAACTGTTCACGGTCGACGGCACGCAGGAGCTGTCGGTGCCCAAGCCTTGCACGGCGACCGATGCCGGCGCGGACTGGCCTTCTGGCGTCGTGGCCGTCGCATTCACCGACACCGAGACCGGCGCCCTGGCGCTCGGCGATGTCATGCTGGTGCTGACGAGCTCGAGCGGGTTCGGTGTCAAGCGTTTCAAGGTGACGGTGGAGTCGGCCACGGCGCCGACAAAATCATTTCTGTTCACCAAGGATTTCATCGTCGAGGAGATCCGCGCCGACCGGCTGATGCAGGCCGCGCAGGGGTTCGCTGGCGGCGCGCCGGTGTCGGACGACTACATCTGGAGCAAGATCGTGGCGGCCGAGGCGCAGATCGCGCATGACCTGCGCGTGCCGCTCGTTCCGACCAAGTTCTTCCCTGGCACGCCGACGGCCGACGAGCTCGCGACGCTCGGCAGCATGCCGTGGGCTGAGGATCCGGGCTACGACTACAAGCAGGATATGTTTTTCCCCGACCAGTGGGGCATGCTCAAGCTGAACAACAAGCCGCTCATCAGCGTCGAGAGCGTCAAGTTCGATTTCCCGACGATGGGCGACACGTTTTTCGACATGCCGGTCGAGTGGATCCGCGAGTACAAGAAGTACGGTCAGGTGCAGTTCGTGCCGTCAACGCCGGCGCTGTTCAGCACTGCCGGCTCGTTCGTCATGCGTGCGCTGACTGGCTACAGCATCGTGCCGATGATGGTGAAGATCACCTACGTGGCCGGCCTGGAGAACGCCGCGCGTGACTTCCCGGACCTGATCGACGCCATCAAGAAGATGGCCGTGCTCAAGGCCATCGAGGACGGCTTCCCGGCGCAATCCGGCTCGATCAGCGCCGACGGCCTGTCGCAGTCCATGAGCGTCGACCTCGCGAAGTATCACGAGATGGTCGACACCATCCTCAACGGGCCGAAGGGCGGCAACGGCGGCCTGATGACGGCGATCCACGGTATTCGCTCTATGGTGATGGGGGCCTCCTAAAATGATGCGTCTCAACCCGGCAGCGTTCAACGCGCACCTCAACCACATGGGCCAGAAATTCCTCTGGCGCAAAGCGTACCGGTGCCCATGCGTCAACCCGCACTCGGGCGCGGCCGATGTCGGTTGCCCGCAGTGTGGCGGCAAGAGCTGGCTGTGGGTCACTGCGAAGCCGGCGGTGGCTGGTGTCGCCAGCCAGAAGGTCCAGCTTCAATGGGCGCAGTTTGGCCTGTGGCAGGACGGCGATATGGTCGTGTCGATCCCGGAGAATTCGCCCATGTACGAGATGGGCCAGTTCGACCGCGCGGTGATGCTCAACAGCACGGACTACTTCTCGCTGCCGCTGGTCCACGGCGACGAGGGCGAGCGCCTGCACGTCCACGTCGACAAGATCGCGCGGGTGTTCTGGCTCGATCAGGCCGGCGCCATCGTCGAGGGCGGTATCCCCAAGGTCGGCGCCGGCGGCACGCTGACCTGGGCCGCCGGCGAGCCGCCGCTAGGCATGACCTACAGCATCACGGGCACGCGGTTCACCGAGTATTTCTGCTGGGGCCCGTACCCGAGCGACCGCAACGAGCACCAGGGCGCGCGCCTGCCAAAGCGCCTGGTTATGCGGAGCTTCGACCTGTTCGGCCGGGATATGCCGGCCTAGCCGAGCGTGCGCTTCATGGCCTCGCCGAAGGCGCGTTCGGCAAGCGGCTGCATCTCATCGGTGACCTTCTTCGCCAAGTAGAGGCCGGGCTTGGCTGGCACGATCCAGCCGGTCTGGCCTTCCATCATGATCCGGAATGTCATGTACGTGCTGTGCCGCTGGCCGCCGGGCGTGGTCGTGTCGAAGCGGTACATATTGGCGTAGCGATCCACCTTGCCCTTCGGGTTCGGCCCCATCGAGCCGGCACCGAGCTTGCCGCCCCACTGATACTGCAACTGCGACACCATGTAGGTCGATTTTGTCGCCGGGTTCGACAGGAACGGCGTCTGCTTCTTGAGCGGGCGCATGCCCCAGCGCGGATGCGCCGATGTGACCTCGCCGGCGGGGCGCTGGCCCTGGCCGACGACCTTACTTGGCGCGAGCTGAGATGCGAGGTCGTAGACGTGCTGGGGCATGGACGGCGCATGCGCGTCGTTGCCCGGCGTGTTGTGGCGGAAGGGGATTACCAGGAAGCGGCGACCGTCCTTCGTGCGGCGTACCTTCGTGCTCGTGTTGAGCATCTGCTTAAGGTCGCGCGGCGGCCGGCCGGTCTCGATCTCCTCGGCATATTTATAGTCGCTCGAGACGACGGCCGAGAACGGGCCCGTCATCTGCATCGTGATCGATTCGATGTAAGGCTGCTTTTCGCCGCTCCATAGCCGCGCCCGCTGTACGGCCTCCATCCAGTTGATCTGCGTCTGCTGTGCGACGGCGCGTACCGCCTGATTGAGCAGGGGAAACACCTGCTCGTTGACGGCGGAGCGTGCGGCGGCGGTGATGCCGGCGAGGTCGATGGAGATGCGGTATTCGGCCATGCCAGAATTCTATTGTCACGCCCGACCGCCGCGACGGTCGTGACATCATCATTTCGGCATGATCGCAATGATTGTGCCTCTCGCTGTTGGCAATGCGCTCCGGGTTTTCCTGGAGCCGCCGGCCAGCGCGCGCCATTGGCGCATCTTGCGCAAGGTGGCCGACACGTTCACCGACCACGACGATCCGAACGCGTTGCTCGTTTATGAGGGCGACGGGCGCTCGGCCTTGGATAGCCAGCTCCTACAGAACGGCACGCTGTACTACTACCGGGCCTACTACTGGGATGGCGTATCCTGGGCATCCAGCGCGACCGCGACCGGCACGCCGAACGCGACCTACCAGGATTGCAGCACCGACGTGTTGGAAGTCCTGCGGGACCGCATTTCGCTCGGCCTGCAGGCGGAGGTGAAGCGCGGAGCGCTGCGGGCAACCGACGGCGCAATCAAGGTGATGGTCGCGACGCCGATTTATGAGCAGACGCGATTTCCCGTCGTTTCAGTTCATCTGCTGTCCGAGACGCCGGCAGAGCGCGGCGTCGGCGAGCTGATCGAACCCGACATCTTCGACGACGAGGATTGGAACGAGCACGAGGGCTGGCTTGCGAGCGTGCAGGTCGCGTTCATTGCCTGGAGCCTGAATCCGGACGAGCGGATCGCGCTGCGCAAGGCATTGCGCCGGATCATCGTCGCCAACTTGCCGGTGTTCGACGCCAACGGATTCGTGAAGGTCGAAATCGCGCAGCAAGACGTGGATGCGGTGAGCGGAGAATTTCCGGCGCCGCTGTTCCAGGCGGCCGGGACGTTCAACTGCTTCGCGCCCGTGATCGTGCGCAGTCAGGTCGACCCGATCACCGATGTTCAACTCGAAGTTCACACTCCCTGAGAGGACAAAATGGCAAAAGCCGACAAACCCGAAGGCGCCCAAGCCGCCAATCCCGCCGTCGAACCGCTGACGCTCGATGAGTTCTGCAAACGTCTGTCCCTGCGGGACAAGCGCGTGGAGCTGATCGGCGCGTTCGAGTTCGTCGAAAAGCAAGCAGTGCGCTTCAAAGACGCCGAGTCGAATTATCAGGCTCGGTTTGAGGCTTTCGTCAACAAACCGGTCTGAGGTAAGCGATCATGGGAGTTTTCTTCAACGGTCGCCTGTGGATCTCGCCCGCCACCATGTCGGTGGTGGACGATACCGCGATGGCGAACCAGAACCTGTCCGTCGGCAATGTCCTGGTGCTGATCGGCCGCTCGAGCGGCGGTGAGCCCAACAAGGCGCTGCGCTTCGGCAGTCCGCAGCAGGCTATCGCTACCCTGCGCGACGGCGAGCTGCTGGAAGCGGTCAAGCGCGCGTTCGATCCGAGCGCGCAGACCAACGGTCCGTCGACCGTCATCGCCGTGCGCGTCAACCCGGCGGTGCAGTCGGGCCTGAGCCTGCTGGACGCCAGCAACAACCCGGTCATCAACCTGAAATCGACCGACTACGGCCTGTACACCAACCAGATCAAGGTCAAGATCGAGTCTGGCTCGACGGTTGGCAAGAAGGTCACCACGCAGTTCGGCAACGCCTACTACACGGCGGACAACATCGCACGCAGCGCCTTCCGCGTGCAGTACACCGGCGCCGCCGCGACTGCCGTGATGGACGTGACCAACTCGCAGATCACGCTGCAGGCGCCGTCCGGCACGAACGTCGCGACCATCGATCTGAATTCGTTCCCATCGGTCGAGCAGGTCGTGGACCGCATCAACTCGGTCACGGGTTTTACCGCCTCGGTCGAGGACGGCAACGGCCAGAAGCCGGCGCTGAACGGCCTGGACACGGTGACGGCGCAGGACGTGAAGACGGCCGCCTACGTGGCGACGGCACACCTGCAGGCCGTCGTGGACTGGCTGAACGGCACGAGCGAGGGTTTCGTGACCGCGACGCGCACCGCCAACGCCGGCACGGTGCCCGCGAACATCCCGTTCACTTACATGACGGGCGGTTCCGACGGCATCGTCACCAACTCGCAATGGAGCGACGCCTATGCCACGTTGCAGACGGTCGATGCTCAGTGGGTCGTGCCGGTGAGCTCGGACCCGTCGATCCACGCTATGAACGACACGCACTGCTCGTTCATGTCGAACGTGGCGCGTATGGAGCGTCGCGGCATCGTCGGAATGGCGAGCGGGTCGACCGACGAGGCTGCGCTGGCCGCCGCGAAGGCGCTGAACAGCGACCGCACGTCGCTCATCCACCTGGGCTTCTACGACTACAACTCGGCCGGCAAGCTGGTGCTGTTCCCGCCGTACATCGCCGCCGCCCTGGTGGCCGGCGCGTTCTCGGGCGTCAACCCGGGCACGCCGCTGACCAACAAGACGATCAAGGTGCGCGGCCTGGAGCGCGATCTGCGCAACCCGACCGACACCGACGTGCTGATCGAGGGCGGCGTGCTGTGCGTCGAGAACACCCCGAACGGTTACAAGGTTGTCAAGTCGATCACGACGTGGCTGCAGAACGACAACTACAACCGCGTCGAGGTCTCGGTGGGCGTGGCGGTGGATTTCGTGGCGCGCAACGTGCGCGACGCGCTCGACATCCTGCGCGGCGAGAAGGCTTCGCCGATCAGTCTGAGCCGCGCCGTGAGCATCGCCGAATCGGCGCTGCGCGAGCTGGCGCGCGCTGAGCCGCAAGGCCCTGGCGTGATCGTCGGCGACGATGCGAACCCGGCCTACAAGAACATCAAGGCCCAGCTCGAGGGCGACGTGATGCGCGTCGAATTCCAGTGCTCGCCGGTGCTGCCGATCAACTACATCCCCATCACGATCTACGCTGTCCCGTACAGCGGGACCGCGACGGCCGCGTAACGGAGGCTGAAAAGAAATGAAGCAAAACCTGCAAACCCGCAGCGGCAACCGGATTGTCGTTGTATTCGACGGCAAGCAGATTGGTCTGATCCAGTCTGTCGACATGAACGACGACTACTCGCCGGAGCCGGCGTCGGGCATTGGCGACATCCACGTCGTCGAATACGTGCCCACGATGGCGCGCCACTCGCTGAACGTCAGCGCCATGATGCTGAACCGTGGCGCCATGCTCCAGGCCGGCATCGCCATGGAGAACGGCGACGCCGTGCTGCAAGGTCTGGTGTTCGATTTCGAGGCTTACTCGAAAGACGATGGCACGCTGCTGCGCAAGTACATCGGCTGCTCGTATGCCTCGGGCAACATCCAGATCAGCAAGCATGCCATCGTGGTGCAGTCTGGCATGTTCAACGCGCTGGACGTGACCGGCATCGCTGCCTGATCGTCACCCGCTCCAAAAAGGCCGCCTCGTGCGGCCTTTTTTTCGTCGTGACGGGAGAATGGGGCATCACAAAGGAGATTCTACAATGGCACGCCAGCCCCACGCTTCCGACTTCACCGTCTCTGTCGACGACATTGGCACCTTTCGGTTCGCCCGCCGCACCATGCGCGACGAGATGCGCATCGGGTCCGAGTATTCGCGGCTGACGGAAGGCGTAGCAACTCCATCTCCCTCGCTGGATCTGGTTGCCGGCTGGATCTCCACGCTCAGGGTCATGACAGTCGAGGCGCCGGAAGACTGGGACATCGATGCGATGGATCCGCTCGACGACAACACTTACGCCAAGCTGCTCAAGGTCCATGCTGCATTCCGCCAAAAGGAGTCCTCCTTTCGAAGCGGAAAGGAGCAAGCGAGCAAGGAATAACGGGCGCGAGTGGGCGCAGACCGTAGAGTTCGCGTTTCGCCGCCGGTACAGCCTGCCGCCGACTGACCCGCGATTTCTCGATGCGACGCTCGAGGAAATCGAAACGGATTACTGGGCTCATCGATACGTCGAAAACCCGCCGACCGAGGAGGTCGTTGACGATGATTTCGACCAAGAAGCAATCGAGAAGCAGTGGGCGGAGGAAGCGGCGCGAGGCCAACTGCCGGACGATTTTGAACCAGTGATCGACGACAAGAGAAGCGGACAGGCATGAGCGGCATCAAAATCCCAGTCGAGGCGCAGTTCGATCCTGCCGACCTGGAGCAGGCAGTCCAGAAGTTCACCCAGCAGGTGAACAAGATGGGCACGGCCATCGCGCAGGCGAACCGGCTCAAGTATCAGCCTATCGACAAGGCGACGCTCGATAACATGCGCCAGCTCCAGGCGCAGTTCGAGAGTCTGAAAAAGATATCTGGCGGCTTCAACCAGCGCCTCAAGGCGACCGGGCAGAGCGGCGCCGGTTTCTTCGACATCGATTGGGCCAGGATGTACGACAATCCGGCCGAGCGCTCGCGCCGCATGCAGCGAGCATTCCAATACGTGTCGTCTGGCATCGGGGGTGGGTTTAGCAGCTTGCCGACGCCAGCCCCGGTCCCGTCACCTGTGCCCGGCGGCGGCGGTGGGGCGCCGCGCCCACCGGCCCCTGGCGGCGGTGGCGGATGGGGCGCGGCTGGCCGACGCATCGTCTCGTCCGGCTTGCGGTCCGCAGGGCCCGTCGGCGGCGTCGCCGATAACGCGCTGTCCGCTGGGATGTCCGGCGGAGCAATGGCCGGTCTCGCCGGGCTGCTCGGTGGAATCGTGGCGCTTGGTGTCGGCAAGGCCATCGGCGCGGTCATGGGCAAGGTCAACGATGCCCAGCGCGAATTCATCCAGTACGACACTCTCAAGCGGACGCTGGGCGATGTAAACGTCGGCTTCCACGTCTTGCGCGACACGCTGCGCGCCGCGTCGAAGTCTATCGACGTGACGTTCGAGGAAGGGCAGAAGCTCGGCACCGAGTTCGCGAAGATTTCCGGCATGGCGCCGGGCCAGTACAAGACGCTGGCCGACGAGGTTCGGATCGGCGGCGGCTTTGGACGCTCGTTCGGCCTGGACCCTGGCGCGGGCAATTCCTTCTTCGCGCAGATGCGCCAATTCCAGGTCACCGGCAACGAACATGAAAGCCGTCGGCTGGCGCTGCTGATCGGCGAGAGTATCGGCAAGTCCGGCGCGTTCTCCAAAGCCGACGAGATGCTGCAGGCCATTGCGTCCTACACGGCGCAGCAAACCCGCCTGGGGCTGGTCACTGGTAACGTCGGCGGCTATGCCGGCATGCTGTCCGGGCTGGTCGGATCGCGCACGCCGGGCCTGGATGTGGCCGGCTCGGCTAACCTGTTGTCCCGCGTCAACTCGGCTATCGCGGGCGGCGGCGGCGCCGGCGAGGCCGGCCAGAACTTCATGTATTCGGCGCTTGGCCGCCGGCTGGGCCTGGACCCGATCCAGACGCAGATCCTGCAGGAGCAGGGTGCATTCGGGACCGGCGCCGCCACGTTCGGCTCTGGTTCGCTGTACGCGCGCTTCGCCGAGCGCTTTGGCATGGCGGGCGCTGGTTCGGCCGCAGGCTCGTCGGCGACGAACCTGCAAATGCTCATGCAGCAGTTCCATAAGGTCTACGCTGGCCGGCCGGAGCTGATGTCTAGCGCGATGTCGAATTTCTTCGGCATCAACACGTCGCAAGCGATGGCGCTGGCGCTCCAGACGCCCGACAACCTCGGCGGCATTGCCGAGCGCTTGCAGCGCGGCGGCTTCGACATGAGCAAGCTGTCGGCGACTGGCATCGAGGCCCTGGGGCGCATCAATAGCGGGGGCCGCGATGTGCTCGAGGCCCAGGCTCAAAGCCTGCAGGGCCGAACCGGCGCGGACGCGTTGAACGCCGAGGAGCAGAAGCGACTGCGCATCGCCCTGGCGAGCAGCAACGATGACGACTTGCGTGACGTGCTGACCCAGCTCACGGCCTCACGCGAGCAGGAGAAAACCGACGGCAGCGAAACTCGCCGCGCGACGGTGGGCATGCTCAACCTGCAGCAGGAGCTGGCCGGCAAGCTGGTACCGCTGTTCACCGACATGCGTGCCGGCATCCTTTATCTCGCCGGCGATAAGGGAAAGGTCGGGCCCGTGGGCATCCAGAAAGCGATGCTCGAGGCGGAGTCGCGCGAGCGCAAGGGAGCCCTTGGCGTCCAGTATGACGACCGGATCAGTGCGGCCGCGCAAGGCGTGCAAGACGCGACCGCGCGCCATCAAGCGGCGTGGGAAGCGTTCCGGCAAAACGGCAGCAGCATGAATCCGGAGCAGCAAGAGGCGGCACGCGCTGAACTCAAGAAGCTGATGGATGAGCGGGTCGCGGCCGAGCAGAAGGTGCGAGACCTGGCTGTAGAGCGCTCGAAGGCCCTCGACGATGAGGATGCGCGCCTCAAGCGAGACGTGCGCGACCTTACGAGCAAAGCCTTCTCGGGCAGTACGGCAGGGACAACGCCTACGGTGTCCATTCCAGCCGGCGTCACGCCGGACGACATCAAGGGCGGCCCGGGGTCGACTGCAAACCTCAAGGGCGACTCCTGGCTCATGGCCGAGCTCGCTAAGACTGACAAGATGCTCGGCCTGCCGTCTGGCACGTCCGCCGCGCAGATCGACCAGGAAAGCGGTTGGAATCCGACCGCGCGCAGTAAGGCTGGGGCGATGGGTCTCGCCCAGGTCATGCCGGAGACGCTGAAATCCCTTGAGAAGCGATTTGGCCGCAAGCTGAACCCGGATGATCCTCGTGACGCCGTGCTGATCCAGCGCGAGCTCATGCGCGAGAACTTGGGCCGGTTCGGTAACGTCGAGGACGCGCTGAGCGCGTACAATGGCGGCTGGGACATGGGCAAGTGGGGCAACGACGAGACGCGGGCCTACGCGCCTAGCATCATGTCGAAACGCGGCATGTACAGCACCGCATTGCCGGAGGGCACCAAGCCGCCGGCGTCCGGTGATCAAACGCAACGCATCGCAGTCGAAGGCACCTTCACCCTAAACAAGCCTGACGGCACGCCGGCGGCCGCGCCGGTGCAGATCAACAAGCAGGTCGGTGCGCCGGCCGCGTTCGGCGCAAAGTAAATGCCAAACGTCAAAGTCTACCAGCCCGACATCCGGGTCACGCTCTACAAGACGATCAAGCGCACGACGCTCGACGAGGACACGCCTGTGTCAGCGCGGTTCTCGGGGATCGATCAGAAGATAGACCTGACGCCATTCCTGAGCGAAACCAGCGGCCTGCGCACGTCTAAGTCGGTGCGCGACGCCGCCGGCGGGTTTTCGCTCACTGTGGCCGACAAGCCCTACAAGACACTCGACGCATTCGAGACGCTGTACGGCGTGATCGAACCGATGGATTTCATCGAGATCCGCATGCGCCATGCACCGCCCGACCTGATTGGCAACGTGATTGCCGGCGCGGCCAATGACCCGACGCGGCCGCCGATTGTGATGCGCGGCTTCGTGTCGGAGGTCACCCGGAATGAAACGATGGGCGCCGAGGGCCGGCCGCAACGCTCCGTCGTCATCAACGGCCAGGACTACGGCAAGCTCTGGCAGATGCTCCAGATCCTGTACCTGCCCGGCTACGTGATCGGCCAGGACATCCTGTCCAACTTCAAACTGTTCGAGCGCTTCGGCGTCGGTTTCCAGACCACGATGAAGGCGGGCGAGTTCGTCACGCAGATGATCGAGAAGGTGGTCAACCCGTACCTCAAGAAGCTGATGCCGGAGCACTCGCCGAATCCGACGGCGATCCGGACCGATATTTCCGTCAAGCATGGCACAACCAGCATCACGGGCCCGCAGAACCAGGAGGGCACGATCTATGACCTGATCCGCACGTACACTGACGTGGGTATCTGGAACGAGCTCTACCTGGAGGACCGCGAGGACGGGGTGTACTGCGTCTATCGGCCCAACCCGGCGCAGGATATCAACGGCAAGCCGATCCAAGACGACGCGCCGGAGCCGACGATAGTCGACCTGCTGGATGTTGACGTGCTGAGCATGTCCGTCTCGCGGTCCGACGCCAACGTGGCGAACTTCTACTGGGTGCGCGCGCCGCGCTTCGAGATGGTGGGCGACATCACCATGAAGCTGTTCGCGATCCAAGGGGCGGACCGCAAGACGGTGCTGCTCGAGGACTATCCCAACTCCAAGACTGCCCTGTACGGCACGCGCGTCATGTACGGGCAGACCGAGATGGGCGGCGACGATGTGACGACGTTCAACAGCGGCCAGAAGGCGGCCGATAGCCAGAAGCGCGACAGCGGTATGGCGAACTGGGTCGCCGAGCGCCGCCGCATCATGGTCGAGCAGAACAAGGACAACGTGGTGCTCGAGCGCGGGACCATGCGCGTGCGCGGCAACGAGGCGATCAAGGCCGGCTGCTACGTAAGGCTCAAGCGCGGCGCCTTCACCGCGCTCTACTACGTGGTGCAGGTCGACCACGACTACATCCCGTTCAACGGGTTCTTCTCGACGCTGGCCGTCGAGCGCGGCATGGGCTTCGTCGAGCGCGCTAAGCGCGGCTCTGGCTCCGACAGCCCGTACCTCGCCGAAATGCTGGGGACGCTTAATGGCTAGTTTGCGCTGGGGCCGCGTCGAGGCCATCCATCCCGAGGATTATTCGGTCGATTTGGTCATGACCGACGATGGCTCGCGCCTTGCCGGCGTACAGGTGCTGACGCCGTTCGCGAGCTCGGATTCTGGCGTCAATGACATGGCGCAGCCATCCGGCGGAGGCGACTGGAGCCTGACGAAATCACGCGACCGCGATGTCCTGGCGGGCGTTGCATTCTTCGCGCAGTTCCCGGTCGTCATCGGTTTCCGTTACCCGCAGGTGTGCCAGATGCTGTTCGCGGAGCTCAATCGGCGCATCTCGCGGCATGCTTCGGACGTGTATTCGACGACGGACGCCGAAGGGAACACCGAGCTCTATCACCCGAGCGGCACCTATCTGCGCATCGCCACGTCGCCAGCGCACGAGGATCTGACGGGCAAGGACGCCGACGGCAACTGGAAGATCACCAAGAACACCGACAAGGCCGTCCACTTTCATGTGACGGTTGCGAACGCCGGCGCCGAGATGGCCTCGTTGGACATCAACCCCAGCGGCGACCTCGCGGTCACGCTACAGGGCAAAGCCACGGTCAATGTGACCGGAACGGCCGACGTGACCGCTGGCGGCGCCGCGACCGTCACGGCGCCGTCCGTCACGCTGGATACGCCTGAAACGACCTGCACCGGGAATCTGACCGTGCAGGGCGGCCTCACGGTGCAGGGCGGCGGCTCCGGCGGAACGTCGTCGATCAACGGCAACTTCAACATCACCGGCGATACCCTGACGCACAACGGCAAGAGTATCGGCAGCGACCACACGCATACCGACGTTCAGCCCGGCGGCGGCACGTCCGGGCCGCCGAGCTAGGCGGTCGTGGGCCTGTTGTCGTGACACGACAATGGGCCCATGTTCACGAGCCCTCCTTCGAGCCAGAAGGCAGAGGTCCGCCCGATCAGCTTCGTCCTGGACGATCAAGCGACGGGCGGCCCGCCTGCCAGCGTGGATCTGGTCATTCGGCCGGAGGATTTGACACGCAACGACCCCTCGCGCCTCAACGTCCAGCAGACGCTTGGCGGCGCCTGGGCCGACAACTTCGGGCCCGGCGTGCCCACGATTCAGATCAGCGGCCATACCGGCTGGCGCCCGACGTTCGCCAGCGGTGACGGCGGCGAGCGCTTCCAGCAGCTCTACGATCAGGTTTACCTGCAGTGGCATGAGCGGCGCGCGGCGGCCGTGCAGATGGGCATCGATCCGGATCTCGTCAAGCTGGTGTTCGCCGATGCCCTTGACGATTTCAGCGTCGTGGTGGCGCCGATGTCGTTCACGCTGCAGCGCTCCCGGTCGCGGCCGCTGCTGTACCAGTACCGGATCAACATGACGGTACTGGGCGAGGATGTCGACGGCGGCGGCTTGTTCGGTGGCCTGGGCGGGCTGCTCAACGCCGACGTGCTCGAGGCGACCGGGCTCGACAGTCTGATCGCCTCCATCAACGAGATCACCGGGGCCATCAACAACGTTCACCAGTGGGTCGACCGAACCATCGTCGCGCCCGTCCGCACCTTCATGCAGCAGACGGCGCGGCTCTACGGCGCCGTGCGCGGCGCGGTGGCGGCCGTCGACGGAATAGCGGGTTCGCTGATCAGCGTGGCGCAGATGACAGCGCAGGCCGGGATCAACATTTTTCGGTCAGCCGCTGCCATCGCGAACATCCCGAATCAGGTCAAGTCGCGCCTGATGCAGGTCGCCGGCGCGTACACCAACGTCTTCTGCGTGCTGCGTAACGCGCTGCGCCAGCAGATCTACTACGAGGACTACTCGCCGTTGTTCGGCGCGTCCAACTGCTCGTCGACGAGCGGTGGCCGTCCCATCAGCGTCCTGTCCGGCCAGAATCCGTTCTACTCGGTGGTGCCGACTCGTGCGCCGCTGCCGGTGACGCTGACCGAAAGCGCGCAGTCGAGTCTCCGGATCCTGGCGGCGAACGATCCGGTGCTGGCGCCAATGTCTCCGCTGGCGCTGCGTAGCGCGGTGACGAACGTAGCCAACGGCATGGCGGTGGCAGCATGACGACGCCGTTTTCCCGCCCGCTCTACGGCTACCGGTTCGAGGAAACTCGGCGCGGTGACTCGCTCAAGGCGATTGCCGCGCGCACGCTCGGCGATGCTGGGCGCTGGCACGAGCTGATCTCGTTCAACAACCTCGTCCCGCCATACATCACCGATGACCCGACGCAGGTAAAGCCCGGCGTCTTGCTCACCGGGGAGCTGCTGCTGATCCCGGCGCCGACGCCAGTCGTCACTACGACGACCGACCCCAACGAGGTTTTCCAGCGCGACATCCTGCT
Organism: Bradyrhizobium sp. Leo78; assembly: GCF_059512425.1. NCBI lineage: Bacteria > Pseudomonadati > Pseudomonadota > Alphaproteobacteria > Hyphomicrobiales > Nitrobacteraceae > Bradyrhizobium > Bradyrhizobium sp. Leo78. The sequence goes on along the minus strand of NZ_JCAMOT010000008.1, from coordinate 74,954 downwards.
CGAGGATGGTGCCTTGGCCTTCGATGGTGGTGACTTCCTGGTAGCGGCCGGGCGGGACAATTTCAAACAGGCGATCCGTCACCGCGTGGATACCGAGCAGGGCGAGCTGATCCACCACATGACCTATGGCAACCGAGTGCGCCGCCTACTCGGCGCCATCAACGGGCCCACCGCTTCGCTGCTCGCTGCGCAGTACACGCGATCTGCCGTGCAGGCGGACCCGCGCGTTCGCGGCGTAACGAGCGCGACGGCCGAGGTCGTCGGGGACGCGGTGCGAGTCAGCGTGGAGGTTGAGCCGGTGTCGGGGCAGTCCGTGCAGGTCGAGGGGAACCCGTAAGGAAGCAATATGGCATTTCAGACCAAGGATTTCGTCTCGATTGTCGCGTCGATGATCAACTGGATGAAGTCGACGCAGAAGAAGGTCACCGACTTCAACGTCGGCAGTATCGTGCGGACCATTGTCGAGGCGCCGGCGTCGGAAATCGACGAGCTCTATCAGCAGATGTGGAACGGGCTGAAAGAGGCGATTCCGGCCGCGACCTATTTCTCGTTCGACTTCGACGCGCTGCCGGCGCTCCCCGCTACGGGGATGGTGCGGGTCACGATTGCATCGAACGCTTCGGACATCTTGATCTCGGCCGGTTCGACCGTCAGCTATGAGAACGGCGACATCGACTACACGGTCAACCAGGATGTGACGATCCTGGCGGGCAACACCTTTGCCGACGTGCTGGTGACGGCGACGACGGCCGGCGCCGCCGGCAATGTGTCTGCCGGGACGCTATTTACGCTGTCGCCGGCGCCTGCCGGGTTTGTCAGCGCGACGAACCTGTCGCCCTGGTCGAACGGGACGGACGCCGAGACCGAGGACGACCGCAAAATCCGATTCCGGGCCTTCGTCCAGTCGCTGAACCGAGGCACGGTGGCGGCCCTGGATTATGGCCTGAAAACCACGTCGCTGACCGATGCCTCGGGCAACGTTACCGAGCGCGTGGTGTCAGCATCCATCGTTGAGCCCTGGAAAGACATCGACTCCAGCATGCCGATCTCGCTGGTCGAGTGCTACATCCACAACGGCGTAGGCAGCACCTCGAGCGTCCTGGTCAACCGCGCGCGCGAGGTGATCTACGGCTACTACGACTCGACCGGCAAGGCCGTGCCGGGCTGGAAGGCCGCCGGCGTCAAGGTCGACGTGTTCGCTGCGGTCGAACAGGATGTGGCCGTGGCTGGCGTGCTGACCACGCTCCCAGGGTATGACAAGCCGACCCTGGTGACGCAGGCGAACGAAGCGGTCTACGCCTATATCCAGGACCTCGAGATCGGTGCGACGGCGGTGCTGTCCGAGATCATCGCGATCATCATGGACCTCGAAGGGGTCTACAACTTCGTGCCGAGCGTGCCGACAGCGGACACGACGGTCGACAAGAAAACCAAGCTCATGCCGGGCGCCATTACGATCACCTGACCATGCGGCTCACTCAGAAACTGCTCTCGCTCCTGCACCGGGTCTTTGACAAGGATCCGGGCAAGTTCCTTGCGCTGCGCCTGCAGTATGCCGGAGGGATGACGTGGCGCATCTCTGATGCGGTGCTGACCACGGCCGTGACCGGCGGGCCGGGGCAGGGCCTGACGGTGGACCTGACGCAGTTCACGCTGGGCGAGCTCTATAATCACCTCGCGGCGCAGCCGGGCTACTCGCTGTCCTATGGCGACTATTCCGAGCTGTCGTTGCTGTCCGCGCGTGTCCTGATGGACGGCTCTAACGACATCGCAAGCTCGAACGGCGATCACCTCTACGGCTACACGAGCGTGCTTTGGTCCTACATGGAGGCCCAGGCGGTCGAGCTCCAGCAGGCCGAGGTGCAGATCCGCGAAATGCTCAAGCAGATGAGCACCAAGACGGCGCAGAACGAGTGGCTGGACGAGATCGGCAGCTACTACGCCGTGCCGCGAATTCAGGGCGAGAACGACGCCAGCTTCGGTCCGCGCATCATCGCCGAGGTGCTGCGCCCGCGCGGCAACAATGTGGCGATGGAAGCGGCGATCAAGGTTTTCACGGGCCAGGACGCTAAGGTCACCGACGTAACGGTCTATGGCGACGTATTCCCGCTGTACAACGGCGTCATCACCCGCAACAGCGTCTACTTCTACAACGCGACCAGGAAGCCGGAATACGGCCTGTTCGATGTCGAGTACGGTTATGATTTCGAGAGCGGTAACGACATCGCGCAGTTCGCGCAGATCGTCCGCGACTTGATCGGTCGGCTGCGCGATGCGGGGACACACCTGCGCTCGCTGCTGCTGCGCGGCTCAGACATGCAGGACACGTTCACGCCGCCGAACGACGCCGGCGCGATCCCCTGGTCGGCGGCGGCCGCACTCGAGGATACGCTGGCTTCGCCGGACGATTCGGCGTTCGTCGTCACCTCCTCGTTCGGCGAACTGGTCGACACGTTCGCCGGGGCGCTCGATGGCGTCGGCCTCATGGTTCAGTACAACTATCGCTATAACGGCATCCGCTATCGTGACAGCAAAATCACCTACATGGGCAACCGCGTCACAGCGGAGAACGTAGGCACGCCCGGAGACATCCCGTTCGACGTGCTGTTGCGCGCTGACGGAAGTGTGGTTGCGGATGGGACCGAGGTCGCGGATGGCCTCCAGTAATTAGGAATAGACATGGCAGATTTCGACGGGAACCTCGACCCAGCCGCCGCGTGGGCCGATGTGCCTCAGATGACGGTTGAGGCGGTGCTTCTTGGCGGTGTCGGCGGGGCGCTGAATGAGCAGCCGAAAGCGCTTGCTGCGCGCACGAAGCTTCTCAAGCAGAGCCAGGACGATTTGGCTGACCACACCGATCCGCTCAAGGGTGCGTCTGGAATCGGGCATCTGCTGGCCGCGCTGGGCGCCGTCGGCCGCACCCAGGCCGAGAAGAACGCGGAAACCGTTAGCGTGCGCGACTTCGGCGCAATCGGTGACGGCGCGCTGCACACGGTTGGCGAATGGATAGCGCAGGGGCGTTACGCCAATCTTGCTGCCGTGCAAGTAGATTACCCGCACGTCACGGATACCACCGATTCCATCGACTGGGCCGCCTGGCAGTCGTTTTTCAAGTATCTTGGTGACAACGGCGGACACGGGGAAATTAACCCCGGTGTGTTTGTCACGAACAAACAGGTATCGCTGTTCAATCCGCCCAAGGGGTTCACTGTTCGCGGCGCTGGCAATGGCAGCGTGCTTGCGCTGCGCGCGTCATCAAACACGACGGCAATCGGGCTTGTTGCTCCGCATGACGGCGACATTTCCCATTTTCAGATCGATTGCGGACAGAGCGTTACCGGGTTTTCGTCACACGGCGTAAGCATCAGCAACCCTCGCAAGTTCACCGCATATCGGCTGGATATAGCGGATTACAGCATGTCCGCCGGTCTGATGTTCGTGACCGCGCCCGGTTTGGGCTCTGAAAGCTATTTCATCGAGTGCACGGGCGACGGACGCGGCACTGGTAGAAACGGCTTCCTGATTGAAGGCATCGACACCTGGGGCATCATCAATTGCCACGCCAAGGACCTGGATATGTCGATGACGCCGGGCATTGGTCTGCAAGGCAAGAACAATTGCCGAAACGGTTACATCCTCGGCGGCACGGCGGAAGGTTGCGTGGCAGGCGTCGGCTTTGGTGGCGACGGTGATGTGGCCGGAAGTGGTCCGATCAACTGCCATGCGCTTGGAACAATAACGAAGGGCTGCATGGATGGTGCAATCGCCGGGAAGACCACCGACTGCACCATCGATATCATCACGGACATGGCGGACAGCCCAGAGCCCGTCGGCCAAACTGGATACGCGCTCAATATTGCCGCATTCAATGTGGGCCTGAATGCGTCGATGACGATCTACAACGTGCAGGCCGGGCGCACTGCAATTCGTGTCGGCTCCAGCGCCTGCATGATCAAGGTCAAGTACGTGAAGGGTTACGGCGCCAAGCTGGCGACGTTGACCGCTGGCGTGCAAAATACGGACTTGCTGGTCGAAACCATCAGCGGCGCCACCAACTCAACCAACATCATTGACCTGATTGACGATCAAAGCGGGCAGACGACAAACCGGGTTTCTTGGCTGCGCGACCTGCCAAACACCGGATTGGCCAATACTGGATTTGTCCGCTTCCCGGTTGCCGGGAAGTTGCAAAATTGGATTTCCTACTCTGGCACGCTGGATGCGTTCACGTTCCGCGCGAATGCCGTGGACAGGTATGTGATGAACCCTACGGTATTCAGGCCGGCCACCAACAACACCGCAGGGCTTGGCACTGCGTCGTTTCAGTGGACCGAGGGGCATATCAAGAAACTGTCTCTGTATCCCGGAGCAGCCGACACGCCGGTCACCAATGGCGAGCTTAGTTTTGCGCTGACGAACAACACCACGCTGCAAGTGAAGGTAAAGGGCAGTGATGGGGTGGTGCGAAGCGCGACGCTGCCGCTGGCGTAATCACAACCGCAAGAGGAAAGCCCCGCCCAGGTCGTGACGCGATAATCCTCCACATCTACTGGAGGTCTGCGCGTGAGCCATTCCCTACACGACTTTTCCCAGGCGCCGAGCGGGCTGTTCGTACTGAACGTCTACCGCCGTGGTGAGCTGATCGAGGTTTTCGAGGAAGCGAACCTCATCGTCGACAACTCGAAGCTGATCCACGCGCGCCTGCTGGGCGGCGACGTGACGAACCGGTCGGTGACGCAGATCGGTTTCGGCACGAATCCCACGCCGCCGGCCGGTGGCAATACCTCGCTTACTGGCGCCTTCGTGAAGCCGGTCGATACCGTTTCCTACCCCGCTACGAACCAAGCCCGTTTCGGCTTCTCGCTCGGCACGTCCGAGGCGAATGGCATGGCGATTTCCGAGTTCGGCCTGCTGACGGCCGGCAGCATGCTCTACGCGCGCAAGGTGCGCACGGCCCCGCTGAACAAGGAATCGGACCTGACGTTTGCTGGCACCTGGACCATCAACTTCTGAGGCGCCTGTGGCTAACCAACCAGAAATTATTCAGTACGACGTAGGCGTCTATCAGCTCGAGGTAACTGATCCGGTGGACGGCGGCGTCGGCGCGGTCTCGAACGCGCCGCTGCTGAACCTTGCCAACCGGACGGCTTGGCTGAAGAAGCACGTCGACGACCTCGAGTCTGGCGTTTTCAAGATGGATTGGGCGGCGCCCAAGAATTCGCCCACATTCACCGGCACGCCGACGGCGCCGACGCCTCCGCTCGGCGACAACAGCACCAAGGTCGCAACGACGGCATTCGTTCAGGGAACGGTTAACTCCGTTCTCTACAAGGATGTGGCAGGGAACTTGAATGTTACGCTGACCGCGATTGAGGCGGGGGCTGGTATTCTGGTTTTTACCGGCGTGCTGACGGGTAATATCGCTGTCATCGTTCCTCCAACGCCAAAGCGGTGGATCATTGTCAACCGGACGAGCGGGGCATTTTCGCTCACGATCAAAACTGCCGCCAGCACTGGTGTTGTCGTTGCCCAAGGAAAGAACGCCGATGTCTGGTGTACCGGCGGCGACGTGCAACTGTCGACTACGGATTTCAATGATACGGCTCTGACCGGCTCGCCGACGGCGCCGACGGCACAGAGTGGCGATAGTTCGCAGAAGCTCGCGAGCACCGGATTCGTCATGAACGCTACCGACGGGATGGCTACCATCAATGTCGCTGGCAGCTCGAACGTCACGCTGACACAGGTGCAGCACGGCTGCGCGATCCTGCGACTCACCGGCGTGCTGACGGCGAATATCAACTTGATCCTGCCGTCTCAGTCCGGGCAGTGGGTCATCGACAACCAGTCGACGGGCGGGTTCAACATCACAGCCAAGACGGCCGCTGGCACCGGCGTTACGCTGCCTTCTGCCTTGGCTGTCGTCGTCTACTGCGACGGCGTGAACGTGGCCTTCGCCAGCTCGAGCGCGGCGAAGTCTTTCACTACTCACAGCTTCGCTCCGGCTGCAGGCACGACCGTCCTTACCATTGTGGGGGGCTACACCGTCGGGAACGTCGTTGTCGAGAAAAACGGCGCCCTGCTGCAACCGGCGGATTTCACGGCGACGGACGGAGCCACTATCACCGTCTCGGCGACAACGGCCGGTGACAAGTTCACTGTCTATGCCTTCTCGACGTTCGAGGTCGCCGATGCGGTAAAGAAGTCCGGCGATGTAATGGCAGGTCCGCTGGTCGGACCCTCGAGCACGTCGGAAACCACTGCTGGTCTGATCGAACTGGCGACGACTGCCGAAGCCCAGGCGATGATCGACGATCAGCGTGCGATTACGCCGAAGAAGCTGCAAGACGCGCTCAAGGCCACGACCGGAATGCAAGTGTACGGCACTCCTGGATCGTTCACTTGGACGAAGCCCGCTGGCGTGACGAAGGTCAAAGTTCGGGTGTACGGCGCTGGCGGCGGAGGTGCGTCGGACACTGTGGCCCCTGGTCCGTCTGGCGGTGGTCAAGGCGGCTATTGGGAGGGTATTTTTGATGTGTCCGGTGTTGCAACCGTGCCGGTCACTGTTGGCACCGGCGGCACGGGCGCGACTGTTACGGGAACTAACGGCGGTGCGGGTACGGCCTCTTCGTTTGGCGCGTTCTGCTCTGCACAGGGCGGCTCTGGCGGAACCCGGGATTCCAACGCTTCCCCGGGTGGAACGGCGACCGGAACAAGCGGCTTTGGATGGACTGGCGGCTACGGCTCCGTAAGTATCGGCAACGCCGCCGGCACTAACTTCTTGGGCGGCGCGGGAGGCGGGTTTGCGTCTCCCTTCGGAGTTTCCGATAGCAGTCGTCCGACTTCGCCAGGAATGGGCGGCGGTGGCCGAGTGGGCAGCGCTGCAGCTCCAGGCGCGCACGGTGCAGTAATTATTGAATGGTGATGCTCGCGCACTGCCAAGCGCTGCGCGATCTCCCCGAACAACAGGGCTTTCCGGCAGTCGCGATGCCGGAAGCTCCCGACTTCCTGTAAGCGAAAAGGCTGGGACGATGATTGGCAGCTCTGCATGATCTTCTTGATGGAATGCACGGCGTTATTTTTCCGTTCGGTGGCGCGTCCGCGCCGCGCGGTTTTCTGATGTGTGCAGGGCAAGCCGTGAGCCGGACGGACTACGCGGCGCTTTTTGACGTAATCGGCACGACGTATGGCGCCGGCGATGGCACCAACACCTTCAACGTGCCGGACCTGCGCGGGCGCGTGGTTGCCGGCGTCGACAACATGGGCGGCACGGCTGCGTCGCGACTGACGACCGCAGGTGGCGGCGTGAACGGTGCCGCGATTGGAGCCGTCGGTGGCGGTCAAAACCACGCGCTGACCGTCGCGCAGATGCCCACTCACAATCACGGCGTCAATGATCCGGGGCACGGTCACGGGGTGAACGACCCAACGCACGCCCATAGCGTCTACGACCCTGGACACGCCCACAGCTACTCGCAGCCTTATCGCGCTGGCTGGGAAGCATCGGCCGGCGGCACCGGGATTGCCGGCAGCGTTCAGGGGAATTCGACCGGCGCGGCCGGCACCGGCATCGGGATCTATGCTGCGGGCACTGGCATCAGCATCGCGGGCGCCGGCACCGGCATTTCGACGCAGAATAACGGCTCCGGCACTGCGCATCCGATTGTGCAGCCAACGATGGTTTTGAACTACATCATCAAGACATAGCCGGATCGGTGATGGATGTCGTGACGATAGACTGCGGGTGAAGTCAACACCCGCAGTTTTTTTTGGAGCGCATCATGTTGAAACGTCTCGCCGCGTTCATTGACGCATCGGCCTGGGTTCTAATCCTGCCGGCCGTCTTGGTCCTCTCTCTCACTGATCTCGCGATGGTTCGCACGCTGCTGGAGTGGACCTCCTACGCGCTGGTGCTCTCCGGCATTGCCATCGTCGTCAGCCGCGTGACGTTCCACCAGATCAAGATCGACGATCTGATCGGGCAGGTGGAGCAGGGCCGCCGCGACCGTCATTGCGTCCATCGTATTCTTCGTCGGCATCGTCATGCTGGCGCTGGTGCTGTGGGCTAAATCGTAATGCGCACGCTCCGGCATCTGTTGTTCTTCGCGGTCTCCTTGATCGCCTCGTGCGCCGGCGCGCCGGCGTATGCGCAGGCGGTGCCGCCGAATGCGGTGAAGCTGCTGCCGGAGCTGCGAGCCGTGCAGGAGCGCATCTGGCCGGCGGCGCCGATGCCGTCTTTCCTGGCGGCGCAGGTGGAGCAGGAATCCTGTATCTCCCTCAAGCACTCGAAATGCTGGAACCCGCGCGCCGAGCTGAAGACGAGTCGCGAGTACGGGTTTGGGCTTGGGCAGGTCACCATCGCGTACCGCGCCGACGGCTCGGTCCGCTTCAACAAATTCCAGGAGCTGCACCAGCAGTACACCAGCCTGCGCGGCTGGACCTGGGAAAACCGCTACGACGCCAAGTACCAACTCACCGCAATGGTCGAGATGGACAAAGGCATTTACGGCCGCGTGAAAGACGCTGCGACGAGCAATGACCGGCTGGCGTTCACGCTGTCCGGCTACAACGGCGGCGAGTCCGGCGTCATGCAAGACCGCTTGCTTTGCAAGAACACCGCCGGCTGCGACCGCAATCGGTGGTTCGGCCACGTGGAGCGCACAAGCCTCAAGTCCAGGACCAAATGGCAGGGCTACGGCGCCAGCGCATTTCAGATCAACCGCGAGTACGTCAAGAACGTCATCCACGTTCGCCGGCCCAAGTACGAGCCATACTTCCAGGAGCGCCCGTGAGCCTCGACGTTCAAACTTTCCTCCAGGTCGTGTTGGGCTTGGCGACTTTCTTTGGTGGCATGGTCATCAAAGGCCAGCGCGACGACATCAAGGATTTGCAGGCGAACAACGCACGGCTCGTCGAGCGCTTCCAGGATTACGTGCTCAAGGACGAGTTCCGGGAATTTCGCACCGAGCAGCGCGACAGTTTCAACCGGTTGTTCGAGAAGGTCGACGAGTTGAAAGCTCAGATCGCACAGAAGGTCGACCGCCATGAGGTGAACCGATGACTGTCGTAACCGATGCTGCCGGCGCCGCCGCGAAGGCGGTCGCGCGTCCGTTTCTGCCGTGGCTGATCCTGGCCGGCGTCCTGCTGGTCGCCGCGCTGACCGGCGGCGCGTTCTACCAGGGTTGGTCGATGCGCGGCGACCGCGAGGCCGCCAATCAGCTCAAGGCCGAGCGCGCGATGCAGCAGCAGATCAATGAGCAGCGCGAGCGCGGCGATAAGCTGGCCTCCGATCTCGAGGAAGAGAAGCGCAACATCAAAACCGTCACCGTCGAGGTCATCAAAGAGGTGCCCAAGGTGACGACCGTCTATGTGGAGAAACCCGGTGAACCTGCGAAAGCTATTCCTCCTGCTGTTTATACCTGGGGCTTTGTCGGCATGTACGACCGTGCCCTCCGGCCTGATCTGCCCGGCACCGCCGGCCAATTTGCTCGTCCGCCCGGCGGATCCGATCTTGCTCGGGCCCCAGTTGACAGCCCCCTCATCCTCCAAACCCACACAGTGAACGCGGCGCAATACGCCGAGTGCCGCGCGCAGCTCAACAAGCTGATCGACTACGAGCTGGCGCGACAGCCAAAGAAATAGCCCGCTCGAGGCGGGCTTGGCGTAGGGCAGGGGCCGCTTATGCGGCCCTTTGCTTTTGCTGGCGCTCCTGCAGGGTCTTGCACGCGGTGCAGACGTGCGAGCCCCTGGCGCGGCGCTCGGGTGGCATGTCGTCGCCGCACTCGACGCATTGGGCCGGGCCGTAGCCTTCCTCGCCAGGGCTAAATGTGCGGCGCTCGGCGCGCGGGCGGTTGTTGCGCTGCCAATCCTGGAGCTCCAGATCCTGGGCGCGATCTTCAACGGACATTTTGAAACCTCATGAAAAATAGGCCAGTGGCCTCTGATGAAATTGTAGAGTTACGACCTGCGAAAAAGGCGCCCGGGGTTTCCCGAGCGCCTTGCGTGTTCACGCCACCAGTTTCAGAGTGGGCGCCTCCTGCGCCGGCGGCGGGGTGAGGCTGGGCGCCGGCTTTCCGGCCAGCACGTAGTCGAGCCACGCATCCCACTTCCGCATCGCCTCGCGCATCTGCGGCAGATAGTCGGCGCGGTCGTAGTTTTTCGTTCCGGCGTCGCTCTTTGCGTGCTGCTGGATCAGGTCTCGCGTGAAGCGGTCGATGCCGGCGTCGTGCGTGCGCGATTTCCAGGTGCGGCGCAGGTCGCGGGCCTGAAACGGCTCCATATCTTTGCCATCGGCGCGCAGCCAGTCAGCTAGGTGATGTGCGACCCGATTCGCGCCATTTGCGTCGGAGGTCCGAGGAAACAGCGGCCCATCGCCGTACTTCTCTTTCAGGCGGCGAAGGAGCGGGATGGCATGCCGTGAAAGGGGGACCCTGTGCTCGCGTCTGCGGCCCTTGGTCTTGTGCTTCGGCATCACCCAAAGAGCATCGTCGAGGTCGAGCTCGCGCCCTTCCATGCGCAGCGTCTCTTGGACGCGCTGCCCGTGCCCAATCATCGAGATGAAGCACCCCGAGGCAATGTCGGGGAGCTCTCCAGCTTGGCACGCGTCCCACACGATCCGGACCTCGTTGGCGTCCAGGTTGCGGTCGCGCACGCCCGTCGCGCCGTGATCCTTCGCGACATGAGCAGCCGGGTTGCTCGTCAACCCCCAATCCTGCCGCTCATTGACGGTGTAGTCGTTGGCCGACTTGATCGCCCAGGCAAAGGTCGTCACAAGGTAACTGCGAGCCCTGTCGGCAGCGCCGCGATGGCCGGCCTTGTAGAAGGTCGATACGAACTTCACGATGTCATCCGGCGTCACGTCGTTCGGAGCCCGCTTCCGGCCGATGGAGTCGGCGGCGTTGTTTTTTGCCCGCAGCAGTACGCGCTCCACATCATCGGAGTAGGTGAGGCCGAGTGCCCGCATGTGGGCGACGCGTGCCTTGAACAGGGCCTCGATGGTCGGGCCGCTGTCCTCGGCCTTCTTGCGTTCCTTGGCGGGGTCCTGGCCTGCGGCAACCGACAGGAAGATGTCTCGCGCCAATCCGCGCGCTTTGTCCGGCGTCGCGTCGCCGGCTCGACAGACGGTCACCTTGCGCTGCGTCCGGTTGGAGTCCTTGGTCCGATATCGGACCACGTAGGTCTTGCGGCCGCTGGACTGGATGCGCAGGCCGAAGCCGACCAGCTCAGTGTCCCAAATCCACGTATCGCCCTTCTCGGGAACCGCTGCGTTGTCGACAACGGACTTAGTAATTTTCGGCATAGTAGTGCTCTCTCAGCATGGTTTCTGTCGGATCGCCCCGGCCCCAATTCGGGCGCAGAACTCCGGGACAGGCCGTGATTTTTACGTTGCTGAGAGAGGCAGGTATCGAGGCTAAGCTGTTGAAGTTAGGATAGAAAATGACTATCCGTGAACTTCCGGGAAAGCACCTAAATCAGAAGTCCGATCTGTAGCGGGCTGGACATGGGAACACCTCAATATCCGTTGACCGCGACAGAATGGCATGGCGGCTTCATGTCCAAAATGGCATAATTCCCTTATTTCCGGACAATCGGCGTCTTGAAGAGTTCTTGGAGACCGACAGGAGAAGATCAGATGATCGGCGTCCTCATCTTCCCGGAATTTCAATTGCTGGATGCCGCCGGCCCGATCTCGGTCTTCGAGATCGCCGCGCGCTCTGCCGACAATCCGCCCGCGCTGAAGGTGATCGCGGTGACGCCGGGGCCGGTGCGTTCGTCCTCGGGCGCCGAGATGTTCGCGCGAGGGCTGCGACCGTCAGCGGCGATCTCGACCCTGATCGTTGCGGGCGGCGAGGGCGTACGTATGGCGGCGAGGTGCGCGAAGACGCTGGCATTCGTGCGCATGCTGGCCAAGCGCGGGGTGCGCATCGCGAGCGTCTGCTCGGGCGCCTATATCCTCGCCGAAGCCGGCCTGCTCGACGGCCGCCGCGCCACCACGCATTGGCAGCGGACCAAGCATTTCGTTTCCGCGTATCCGAAAGTGAAGCTCGAGCCGGATCGCATCTTCACCCGCGACGACAACATCTGGACCTCGGCCGGGATCAGCGCCGGGATCGACCTGGCGCTGGCGATGATCACGGAGGACTATGGCGAGGAGATCGCGCAAAAGACCGCACGGCACCTCGTGCTCTATCACCGCCGCAGCGGCGGCCAGTCGCAATTCTCCTCGCTATTGGAGTTGAAGGCTGCAAACGGCCGCTTCGGCCCGCTGCTCGCCTGGGCGCGCGAGCATCTCGATGCGCCGCTGACGGTCGAGGACATGGCGGAGAAAGCCGGCATGAGCTCGCGCCACTTCACCCGCGCCTTCGTCGCGGAGACCGGCACGACGCCATCGAAAGCGGTGGAACGTTTGCGCATCGAGGTGGCGCGGCAGCGCGTGCAGTCCTCGGGGGAAGCCATCGAGCGCGTCGCGGAGGCGACCGGCTTTCGCGATCCCGAGCGGATGCGCCGCGCCTTCATCCGCGCCTTCGGCCAGCCGCCGCAATCGCTGCGTCGGGCGGCGAGGGCAGGTTAGAGCGCTTTCGAGCGAAGTGGATACCGGGCCGCGTGATCCGGCAGCACGATCAGAACTTCGCCCCAAGCCCCAGCTTCCCGCCGACGGATGACTGACCTCGCCCTTCGACATTGTAGAGAAGTCCCGCGTCGAGCGTCCATTGGTCTTGAGTCTTCAGGGAAACACCTGCGGTGAAAGTGCCGAACACGCCAGAACCATCGAGGCCGGAATAGCCACCCGTCCCTCCAACCTTCGGCGTAAGGATCGAACCGTTGCCGAGCAAATAGGATCGCGCGATTTCTGCGCCGGCACTGACGCGGAGTTGGCGCGCGTCAAAGCCACTGATCGCAATTTGATCCCTTGCGCTGTTGCCCACCACATAGTCTTCGACTCTTTCCGAGAAGTAGACGGCTCGCAATCTCGGTGTCAGCACGGTCACCTTGTCGAGATTCCATTGCCCCTTGATTGAGGAATCAACCATCCATCGCTTCGTGTCGAATGTCCCGTCCCAGAATCGCGTGTCGATATTGTTTGCGGAGCCGCCATAACGCAGGCTCGTGTCCCAGAACACGCCCTTGCCGAGTTCGAACGAAGCGTACGGGCCTGCAAGCCAGCCATTGCCGGTGAGTTTGGTATCTTCCTTGCTGGGATCGGTCATCCGGTCAAAGTGGAACGAAAATCCAACAAGAGCTTGTTCCGTCAACAGGTAATCCGCTCCAAGATTGACCATGGCGAAACTGCCCCACTTGCCGTCATTTTCAGTGCGGTTGTGGGCCAGCATCGCGCCATTGATCCAGAGATTGAAAGGCAAGGATGCTGCCGCGGAAGCGCCAGGCTTGGTGTCGCGAGCACCTTGCATCTGCGCGAGGCTGGTGGCGAAGTTGAGCGTCAATCCACTTTCTGACGGCAGCGCGCGTGCCGTGACGGGATCCTTGTCTCGTCCCATCTGCCGGCGCTCCATCAAGCCCGGAACGCTGATCGTGGAAGAGATCATGTTCTGGCGGGTCTGTACGAAGCCGTGGACCAGAGCATCAATATCGCGGGCCACCTTCTGCGCATCGTGATTCAGCTTGTAGGTGACTGTTCCTGTATTGGAGACGCCGAGCACACTCGTCAGACGAAATCCCACGCGCACCTGGCCGGAATAGGCAGGATCGGGTTTGAACTGGAGGTACCAGCCTGTCGGTGTCGCAGGGCCTGCCTGCGCCAGTTGACCGCGGGTAATCTTGGCGCTTCCCGCATTGGCGGGCTCAACGGAAACGATATCCGCTGACGTAAACGGCCCTCCCGTTGCGCCGCGGTTCAGATTGACGTCCCCGGGCGTCGAACCGGCCGGCACATCAATCATTTGATCGGTGACGCTGACTTTCTGTGCATTGACCTTCAGGCTGTATGCGGCCGTGCCGATCGCACCATGGCTATCCTGGACTTGGAGTGTGAATGTGTAGTTGCCCGGCGCGGCAGCGGGGTCAAGCGGCCCGGTAAGCTCACCGGTCGAGATGTTCAGGACCATACCTTTTGGCAGAGCGCCTGAAGCGATGCTGTAGATGAGTGGCGCGGTGCCACCTTTGGCGGATAGTGGCTGCCTGTAGGCCTCGCCCGCCATGGCTTCCGGCAGGCTGCCGGCCGGAGGCGTAAAAGTGAACGACGCAGCGGAGGCGGAAATCGCGATCGTGTAACCTGCCGACCCCGTAGTCCTGTTGGCATCCGTAGCTGTAACGGTGAAGCTGGAATTGCTTGCCGCCGTCGGAGTACCGCTGATCTTTCCGGTGGACGGATCGAGCGACAGGCCGCCCGGAAGCGAACCGGACGTGACGGCGTAGCCATAGGGCGCTGTTCCGCCGGATGCGGTGACGGTCTGGTTGTAGGCAACGCCAATCGTACCGCCGCCCAGTGCGCCTGCCACAGGCGAGAGCGAAAGGGCGCCGGGAGCAGAGATCGTCAGCGTGTAGGCCGCCGAGCCGGTAGCTCTATTGGCGTCGGTCGCGGTGATGGTGAAGCCAGAGTTGCTCGGGGTCGTCGGAGTACCGCTGATCTTTCCGGTAGACGGATCGAGCAGCAAACCGCTCGGTAACGAGCCGGACGTGACCGCATAGGTATAGGGGGCGGTCCCGCCCGAGGCTGTTACCGTCTGGCTATAGGCGATGCCGGTCGTGCCGCCTGTCAGCGCTCCCGCGGCAGGAGAGAGCGTCAGAATAGCAGGTGGGTTCACAACGATCGTGTAGCGAGCCCCGTTCGAGAAGGTGAAAACGTAGGTCCCGGCGTGTTGCGGAGTACCGCCCAGAACGACCCTCACCCCCGTCACTTGCGTTAGCGTCATCCCCGGAGGGATGCGCCCCGAGGTCGGAGTGGTTTCGGCAACCACACGGACAGGATCGTAGGCTACGCCGACGGTCGCAGGCGGCAGCGTGGTATCGGCGCCGACCAGGATTTGATAGGTCGCAGATGCAGTACTAGCAGCGCTGTCGGTAACGGTTACCGTAAAAGGCTCGATGCCGGCTATTGCCCGTGTCAGCGTCCCGGTGATGGCGCCGGAAGCTGCGTTGAGCGTCAAGCCATCCGGGAGAGATCCCGAGGTGACCGCGAACGTGTACGAGCCGGTACCACCCGAGGCACTCAGGGTTAGACTGTAAGCGTCTCCCACAGTTCCTGCGGTTAACCTGCCGGCAGCAGGAGAGAGGGTGAGCAGGGCCGAAGCCGGTCCGCTGCACGTGGCACGAACGTCAATTATAGCGGGCCCCACACTGACGCCCGTGTACAAATTGAATTTCTGACTCCCTGAGGAGTTGATAGCCAAACTTCCCGTAGTCGATGGCGTATTTATTGAATTGCCCGTCGTGAGGTTCGCTAGAATTGTGTTGGTGTAGAGAGTTGAGTTGTTGACAAACGATATCGTTTCTCCCGCTTCGAACGTAGCTGGGCCGTATGTCATGCTCTGACTGCTTCCGCTCAGCGCACCACCTGCAACAGCGCTACATCCCGCCGACAGTGCATGAGCCTGCCCGCACATGGCGAAAACCGTAACAATGAGCGCGACAAATAATGCGAGCGCGCCAACCCCAGCAGGCCTTGCCCGCAACGCGCGATCGTCGCGCAATTTTGCCGGATACTTCGCGCCCACTCATTGCCCCCAAGTCCCACGCCTGAGCTGGCTCTCGTGCGCAACGCGCAAGCCCGAGCCGCATGGGGGAAAATAGCGGAAGCCCCAGGAAAACCTTAGAAACCAATCGTAACGTTCATAACGCAACGAAACGGAACGCAACGAAAACCGTAGCGAATTCACAACACTCGCGATGGCGTAGATTCAGACCAACGCAATGGTCAGGTGGCATCGGGTTTGAGATGCGTGAATCTTGCTCAGGCCTCCCGAGCGGGCAAATTGATTCGTATCGTAGTGCCTTCGCCTTCTCTACTTTGCACCGTGGTCGAACCGCCATGCGCAGTCGCAATCTTGGCAACCAGGAAGAGGCCAAGCCCTGAACCATCAGCCCCTTTCGCATTCGAGCCGCGCACGGAATTCTCGAACACATGAGGGAGATCACGCTCCGGAATACCAATACCATGATCGGTTACGGTTATCGCGATGCCGTCCGCTGTCTTGTCGAGCGATAACGCGATCGGGGAGGCACCCTTCAGGGCGGCATATTTGACGGCATTCTCCAACACGTTGAGGATCGCGAGTTCGAGCATATCCGCATCGGCAGCGAGTTTGATATCGGCGGCATCGGGCGCAATATGAAGGTTGATCTCGGGACCTGTCAGCAGATCGCGGCTGCGTTGATGTGCAGCGACGACAATGGACCCGGCAGTTGCCGGCGCGAGGCGAGCTCGAAAGGCGGGCCCCTGCAAGCGGCTGCGCGCGAGATTGGTCTCAAGAACTTCCACCAGTTGCGCTACGGAACGTCGTATGCGCGTGATGCGGTCATGGTTCGCCTGATCACTCTTTGCCAGTGAAAGGCCGATGCTGTCGATGCTGGAGCGGATCGCCGCGAGCGACGCGCGATATTGGTGTGATACGACTTCCAGAAAGCGGACCTGCCGCAATTGCGATTGCATTTCAGCTTGCAGGGCTTCCTCCGCGACGCGCCTCTCGGTCGCCTGCGCAAGTGAGAGGACTTCGGCCTTTCGAAGCCACGCCGCCAGCGAGCCGGTGAGCAGAATCGTCATGATCAGACCCGAAACGCCGTAGGCGTGATAACTCCATTCCGGCAACAGGTCGAAGCCCAATCGGTCCCCAAGTGAGATGAGAACGCCTATGGCGACGGCCGCGAATGCGGCAGCTCGAAGTCGACTGACCGCTCCGTCTTCGTTCAAGTACCGCAAGCCCAAGAGCAAGTTGATGATTGCGGCCAGCATACTCACCGACGAGCCGATAGGACCGAAGACGACGTTACCTCCCGAGAGCGCGAAGCCCGTGCCCACTATCCCTGTGGCGGCGAAAGCGAGGTAAAGCCCGTGAAGCCAGGTCGATTTTTTTCGCAGATCAAGCAGGCTCGAACAGGCGAGAACGCTAAATGCCAACCCCATCCAGGCGTTGAAGCCCAGAAAGAGATCGTTGGCCCACCCGGTGCCACGGAACAATAACACATGACTAAGCCCGAGATTGCCCGCGTAGACCAACATCACACCAAGTGTGCTGAGGGCCACGAGCAGATACTGCCTTTTGCGGTCGAAGCAAAAGAAGACGAGGTGAATGACGAACAACACGCTCATGCCCCCGAACCAGACGCCATAGATGCCGCCGATGACGGCGGCCGACCGCGTATGGCCCTGGACCGTTTCGAGTCTCAGATTCATCTGGGTGAACGAATTGAGATTCAGCAGGCGGATATAGACAACAGTCTTTTCGCCCGCGGCAAACTCGAGACGTACCGCATTGTCCAGCCCGGAAAAGCTATCGTGCGGGAGCGGCCGATGGTCTCCCGCCTGATGGAGGGTAAAGTCCTCCTTGGAGGATCCATCACCTGGCTTGGCGACATAGATGTCGATCGTGTCAACAAAGTTCGGTGTGAGGGATAGAAGGCCTTCGGCATTGGCCGGGGCGGGTAGGGTCAGTCGGAGCCATACGGCATGAGTGATGTAGCCAAAGTTGATGTTCTGGCCAGGAGCGGACCGAAACTCCGTTTGGCGGGCCGGCGTCAGGACGTCCTGCAGCGTGAGAGTCGATGAAGGATCAGTGAGCACGGCCACGTTCCCTCGGATAGATGGAAGGTGGGAGGCAGCTTCCGCGTTGACGGAGAGAATGCAAAACGTCAGCAATGACAGCGAGAGGTAATAGCGCGTGCCGCGCCGAACGTGAGCCATCCACCGCTCTCGTGCAGCATCCGTTAAAATTGCTATTGTTTTGGCTGGGACAAATCGCAAGAGCACTGCTGCAAACATCGTAGAATCTTCTTCACCACTCCTGGTAATTCTTTATGATGACTGAGAATTCATTCATACGGGAATCAGAGGGGCCGATCGTCTCGCAGAACATCAGCATCCTGCTTGTGGAAGACCACAGCGATTTTCGCCAGAGTATCGCGGATTATCTGCGGCTTCGCGGTATGCGGGTGACCGAGGCGGCGTCCGGCATCGAATTTTACAGAGCGTTACGTCAGGCCCGCTTTGACGTCGCCGTGCTTGACGTCAACTTGCCGGACACAAGTGGATTTGATCTCGCGGCCGAACTTTCGGCGCGCGAGGACATGGGCATCATTATGCTGACCGCGCGCAAGGACCGAGAGGATCGCTTGCGCGGATACGGCGATGGCGCGCATCTCTACTTCACCAAGCCCGTCGATAGCGAGGAATTGGCGCTGGCCATCGAGAATCTCGCACGACGCGGCAGGCAGCAGGTCAATCGTGCCGTTGGGAATTCCAGCAGCACGTTGCGTCTCGATCGAGCCCGCCAGACGCTTCATGATCCAGCGGGACGATTTGTCAGGCTGTCCGGCCGAGAGCTGGTGCTGCTTGACTACTTGGCAACCCGCCCGAATATCACGGTATCGCGCGAAGAAATCGCCGGACTCTTTGGAGATGTAGAGCCAGACCCCGAGAGCCGTGCCCTGGACGCCGCCCTCACTCGGCTCCGCGCCAAGCTCAAGGCCGAGGATATTGAGTTGCCGTTCCGGGTCATCAAAGGTGTTGGCTTGCGACTGATGGTGAACATTAAAGTAGAATGATCATCGACCAGTTTCTCTGCGTGAACTTAGTTGCCTTGACCGTCGCCCGCCCGGTTACGCGTTCAGTCGTTTCAGCCACGCGCCGATATCGGTCGCCGCGACATTGGCCTGGTTGAGCAATTTGCCCATGGTGAAGAATCCATGGAACTGGCCGGGAACGTGCTTGTAGGTCACGGGCACGCCGGCTGCCTTCAGGCGTTCGGCATATTCGTCGCCTTCATCGCGCAACGGATCCGCGCCGGCGGTCAGCACATAGGCCGGCGGCAGGCCGATCAGGGTCGTCGCACGCGCCGGCGACGCGCGCCAATCATGCGCGTCCGCGGCGCTGCTGAGATAGTGATCGCGAAACCAGCGGATGACCGAGTGCGTGAGCAGGACGCTGGTCTCCGGCTCGCCGTGCGAGGGATGCGTCATCGCGAAATCGACCGCCGGATAGATCAGCGCTTGTCCCGCGATGGCAGGACCATTGCCGTCGCGCGCAGCGATCGCCACGACCGCGGCGAGATTGCCGCCGGCGCTGTCACCGCCGACGCAAAGGCGCGCGGCATCGATGCCGAGCTGCTTCGCGTTTGCCGCCACCCATTTCGTCGCCGCGATGGCATCGTCGACGGCCGCAGGGAATTTGTGCTCTGGCGCGAGACGGTAGTCGACGGAGATCGCGATCAGCTCGCTTTCATCGGCAAGCGTCCGGCAGACCACATCATGGGTGTCGAGATCGCCGATCACCCAGCCACCGCCGTGGAAGAACACCAGCGCCGGTGACAGGCCGTCCTTCTGGCGCAGCTTCTTGGGCCTGTAGACCCGCGCCGGGATCGTGCCGTGGGGCGCGGGGATCGACAGCGGTTCGACCTGTGCCAGCTCCGGCGGCTCAGGATTGCTGACAAAGCGCGCCTGCGAATAATACGCACGCGCTTCCGGGGCGGTCAGCGTTTCGTAAGCGGGGCGGCCAGCCTCCTGAAAGGCCTTGAAGACGGCGGCGGCATCGGGATCGAGAACGATAGGCATATTGAACGGGCTTCCTCTGGATCATCCGGTCCGGTTTTCCGGATTTTTTGCTGTTTTCCGCGTGGCGTCCGCAGACCTCGGCGAGTGCCGGAACTATCTCATGGGGCAGGGAGCCTGACCAGTGGCGGAGGCCCGCCCTTTCCCCGCCGTATTCGGCGTGTTAACCGGTGAACCTGCGAGCGGCATGTAGCCAATAATTGATTAGTATGTTCAAAGCCCGATTCGTTCCTTGAAGCCGCGCGAGATGCTCCGAACCGTCGCCCTGACTGGCTTTGCGGCCCTGATCGCCGCCTCAACCCTCCCGCTTGCGCCCCCCGCGCGCGCGCAGATCGGTACTATTTTCTCCGATCCCGCCCCGCGCCCGCCGGGCGCGATTCCGCGTGGCGGCCAGCAGGCGGCTCCCGACGATGAAGAGGAAGTGCCGGAATTGCCGCGCGGCCGATTGTTGCCGACACCGAACCGGCCGCCGCCGGGGCAGGGGGTGCCGCCACCGGGCAGCTTCCAGTCGCAGCCTCTGGCGCCGCCGCCGGGCACCCAGGGGCCTCCTCCGAATGCGCCGCCCGCGGTCGCCGTGCAGCCGCCATCGCCCGGGGCGCCTCCTAATGTCGCCAATGCGCCGCCCGGTGCCAATCCGTTGCCGGGACTGCCGCCGGGACAGCGTCAGCCCAAGAGCGTGCCGCAGACGCCGGCAACGCTGCAGCCCGGCGACGAGGTGGTGAGCGAGCCGCCGTCGACCAAGATCGCGAACAAGAAGGCGACCTTCTCCGGGCTCGACAAGATCACCGGGCGCATCATCAATTTCGAGGAGGATATCGGCGAGACCGTGCAGTTCGGTGCGCTGCGTGTGAAGACGGACGCCTGCTACACGCGGCCCTCGACGGAAGCCGCCAACACCGATGCCTTTGTCGAGGTCGACGAGATCACGCTGCAGGGCGAAGTGAAGCGGATTTTTTCGGGCTGGATGTTCGCTGCAAGTCCGGGCCTGCACGGTGTCGAGCATCCGATCTATGATATCTGGCTGACCGACTGCAAAGGGCCGGAGCAGACCATCGTCAACGCGGCGCCCGATCTGCCGAAACAGCCGGCCCCACCGCCGGCGGCGCAGAAGCGGCCGCCCGCGCAAAAGCAGGCGACCCCGCGTCCGCCGCCGCAGCAGCAGCCGCAATACCAGCAGCCGCCGGCGCAGCCCCAACCGCCGCCCCCTCCACCGCAGCAGCGGCCCGGCGGGCTCTTCAGCATATTCGGGAACTGAGTGGAGATGGCTTAGCCCGGATGGAGCGAAGCGCAATCCCGGGTTCGCGCCATTTGAGAGATGTCCCGAGTTGCGTTGCGCTCCGGGCTACGAGGGTTCATGTGCGCGCTGCGATGATCGCGAGCGCATCACCGCCCTTGACTGGCTGATCGGTCGGCAACTTCAGGAAATCAGCGGGCGCACCCGAGATCGCCTGGTCGAGCAGCGCGCGATAGCGGCGGCGCGGGATTTCGAGCGCACCGAAGCTGCGCAGGTGCTCAGTGACATATTGCGTGTCGAGCAGCTGAAAGCCGCCGGCAATCAGCCGCGCCACCAGATGGACCAGGGCGACCTTCGAGGCGTCGCGCGCCGTATGGAACATGCTCTCGCCGAAGAAGGCGCGCCCCAGGCTGACGCCGTAGAGGCCGCCGACCAGTTCGCCGTCCTGCCAGGCCTCGACGCTGTGGCAGTGGCCGAGCCGATGCAGCCCGACATAGAGCTCGCGGATGCGGTTGTTGATCCAGGTGTCCTCGCGTCCTTCCGCCGGAGCGGCGCAGCCGGCGATAACGGCCTTGAACGCGCTGTTGACCGTCACGGTGAACGCATCGGAACGCACCGTGCGCGCCAGCCGCGAGGTGATGCGAAAACCGTCGAGCGGGATCACGCCGCGCATTTCCGGTTCGACCCAGAACAGCGTGGGATCGTCGGCGCTCTCGGCCATCGGAAAGATGCCGCAGGCATAGGCGCGCAGCAGCACGTCGGGTGTGATCTCGGATGCGGCGGAGTCGCGCGATGTCATGGTTGGAGAATAGCAGGCGAGCGAGGGCGGCGCGATAGGGGCCGAGCTAGCTCGCGGCGGCGCTGGCGGATTTCGCCGTTGCGCCGCTGGCACGCGGAAAGCGTACCAGGATGCGCGTGCCGCTATGGTTGGGGTCGCGCTCGACGCTGGCCTCGAGCTTGGAGGCCATGGCGCTGACGATGCGCTGGCCCAGGCCCGTGGAGCGCGGGTCGGCCTTGACGTTGAGGCCAACGCCGTCGTCGGAAATCGCCAGCAGCAGATCATCGCCCTCGGCCTTGAGCTCCACATGGATCGGGCCGGCGCCGTCGGGATAGGCGTACTTCACCGCATTCATCACCAGCTCGTTGACGATGATGCCGATCGCGACCGCGCGATCCGGATCGATCTCGATCGGTTCGGCCTTCAAGGTCAGCCGCGACATCCGGTTGCCTTCAGCCGAGCGGCGGAGATCTTCGAGCAGGGATTCCAGATATTGGTTCAGCAGCACGCTCTTCAGGTCGTGCGAGGTGTAGAGCCGACGGTGGACCTGGGCGACGGCAGCGACGCGGCCCATCGCGTTGGTGAGCGCCGCCTTGACGTCGTCCTGTGTCGCCGAACTCGCCTGCAGGTGCAGGAGCGAGGCGATGATCTGCAGCGAGTTGCCGACGCGGTGATTGACCTCACGGAGCAAGACCTCGCGCTCGGCGGCGAGCGCAGCGAAGCGGTCGCGCGAGGCGTGGATCTCGGCTTCCGCCTCGTCGCGCGCCCGCTGCAATTCCGCCTGACGTAGCGCGCCGTTGACGGCGACCTGGAGCAGCGGAATGAATTCGCCATGGATGTCCTTGACAAGATAGTCCGCCGCGCCGGCCTTCAGCGCGGTGACGGCGATCGCGGAATCCTGTGAGGCCGTGACGAACACGACCGGTGGCGCGTCGGGAATTTTCAGGATCTGCTCGAGCGTCTCGAGCCCGTCGAGACCCGGCATGTACTGGTCGAGCGCGACCACGTCGATGCCGCCTTGTGCGATGCGATCCAGCCCCTGCTGGCCGCTTGCCGCGTGCACCACCTTCAGCCCGAGCCGCGTCAGGCCGCGGTCGACAAGCCGCGCCAGCGCCTCGTCGTCGTCGATGTAGAGCAGGGTAGGGCTCGTGGTGCTCATGCTGCTGCGGGCGGAACCTGAATGACCGAGAAGAACAGTCCGAGCTGGCGGATCGCGTTGGCGAAGCTCTCGTAGTTCACCGGCTTCGTGATGTAGACGTTGCAGCCGTACTCGTAGCATCGCTTGATCTCCTGCGAATCGTCCGTGGTGGTCAGCACCACCACCGGGGTCGACTTCAGGTGCTTGTTCTCCTTGACCCGTTTCAGGATATCGATGCCGGTCATGTCGGGTAGGTTGAGATCAAGCAGGATGAGCAGTGCTTGGCCATTTTGGTCGCTGCCGCTTCCATCCGGGCCGAAGAGATAGCGAACCGCATCTGTACCGTTCGTGAACGGCAAGATCGCATTGTTGACACCGGATCGGCGAATATTCCGCTCAATCAGCCGCGCGTGGCCTTCATCGTCTTCGATCATGATGATGGTGACTGGATTGCTCATACATCTGCCTTCCGCTTGGCGGCCCAGTTGACTGGAAGTGTTATCGTGAATGTGCTGCCCTTGTGAAGTTCCGAGGCGACCGACATGGTTCCCCCAAGACGCCGCACCAGCGCCCGCACATGCGCGAGCCCGATGCCCTGGCCGGGCTTGTCCTGGGTTCCGGCCCGGCGGAACAGCTCGAAAATGCGCTGGTGATCCTTGGGATCGATACCGCGGCCATTATCGCTGATTTCGAAGATCGCAAAGCCAAGCTTGGTGCGTCCGCGGATCGCGATGTCGCCGGGAACACCGTCCCTCAGATATTTGAGCGCATTGTCAATGAGATTGGAGAAGATCTGCTCCAGCGCAAGACGGTCGCTGGTGATATCAGGCAATGGCTCGATGCGGATTTGCGCATTCGCCTCGGCCGCCTGATGCGCGACGGTGGCGGCGACGCCCTCGATCAGCTCGCGAGTGTTGATCCGGTCGGGACTGAACTCGCGCCGACCTTCGCGGGTGAGATTGAGGATCGCGGTGATCAGGCGATCCATCTTGGCGATCGAGGATTTGATGAAGCCGAGCGCCTCGGAAAAATCGTCGGAGAGCTGCTTGTCGGCGCTCTCGAGCACAGGCTCGGCGCTGTCGGTGGCGTTCTGCGGCAATGCGGCAGCTTCCGAGGCGCTGTGGCTCAGGGCGGCGATCCGCTTGAAGATGTCGCCGCGCAGCTCCTCGAGCTCGCCGGTAAAGCCCATGATGTTGACGAGCGGCGAGCGCAGGTCGTGGCTGACGATATAGGCAAAGCGCTGGATCTCGTCATTGGCCTCGCGCAGATCGGCGGTGCGCTCCTGCACGCTGGTCTCCAGGGTGACGTTGAGGTCCCGGAGCTTGGTCTCGGCCTCGTCGCGGACGCGCGTGGAGCGGCGCACCTGGAACGCCGCGATCGCGCCAAGCGCAATCACGATGCACGATCCGGCGATGGTGACGGAGGACGCCAGTATCTGCGAGCGGTCGGCATTGGCCGTCCGCAAATCGAACAGCCGCTCTTCCTCGGCGTGCATCTTGTCCGTCACGTCGCGGATGATGGCATTGGTGTTGCCGGCGGCCGCCTCGCGGACCAGCGCCGCGGCGCTAGCGGCTTCGTCCCGCTTGATGAAATCCATTTCGCGCCTGAACTGATCGAGCCGGATGTCGATTGCCGCGCGCATCTTCTTCACGTTCTCGACCTGAAGCGGATTGTCGACCGTGAGCTGCGCCAGCTTATCCGCATAGGGGACGACGTTGGCCACCGCCTGCTCATGGTCGGTCAGGAATTCCGGCCAGCGGGTCAAGAGATAGGCGCGGGCCGCGCTTTCGGCACGGCGGAGCTCGAGCAGTACGGCATTGATCTGGTTTTCCACCTCGACGGTGTGGACCACCCAGGCGCTATCCTGGCGCGCCTTGTTCACCAGCAGGACCGACCCGGCGCTGATCGCGACCAGCACCAGGAGCCCCGCCGCGAGCAGCAGGATCTGCCCCAATGCGCGCCGGCGCTTGGCGTCAGACGTCACGGGTGCCTCGTGTCATGGATCCAGTGGAATGCAAGCGGTCCTCGGGGATGGGAAATCCCGGTCGCTGCAAACGCACGGTTCCGTGCTTTGTTCCATGCGAAATGGAACTGGCTTAGGATGTCTGACTTGGGCCGTCTGACTTGCGTCGTCTGATTTGGGCCGTCAGCCGATGGTCGGCTGCCCGGCGAGATACTGCTCCAGCCAGTGGATGTGATAGTCGCCATCGATGATGGAGGGCTCGCGCACCAGCGCGCGGAACAGCGGCAGCGTGGTCTCGATTCCGTCGACGACCATCTCGTCCAGCGCCCGGCGCAGCCGCATCAGGCATTCGCCACGGGTCTTGCCGTGCACAATCAGCTTGCCGACCAGCGAGTCGTAATAGGGCGGGATGACATAGCCCTGGTACACGGCGGAATCGATCCGGACGCCCAGGCCGCCGGGCGGGTGGTACTGCGAGATGCGTCCAGGCGAAGGGCGGAAGGTCTGCGGGTTCTCCGCATTGATTCGGCATTCGATGGCGTGGCCGATGATCGCGACCTCGTCCTGCTTCGCGGGCAGGTCGCCGCCGGCGGCAATCCGGATCTGCTCAAGCACGAGGTCGATATCGGTGATGCTCTCGGTGACGGGATGCTCGACCTGGATGCGGGTGTTCATCTCGATGAAATAGAACTCGCCGTCCTCGTAGAGGAATTCGATCGTGCCAGCGCCGAGATATTTTAGATCCCGCATCGCCTTCGCGCAGGTTTCGCCGATCTTTGCGCGCTGGGCGGCCGAGAGGACCGGCGAGGGACCTTCTTCCCAGACCTTCTGGTGGCGCCGCTGCAGCGAGCAGTCGCGCTCGCCGAGATGAATGGCGCCACCGCGGCCGTCGCCGAGCACCTGGATCTCGATGTGGCGCGGCTTCTGCAGGTATTTCTCCAGATACACCGACGCGTCGCCGAAGGCGGATTTCGCTTCGGTTGCGGCGGTGGAGAGCGCCAGCGCCAGATCGGCTTCGCCGTGCGCGACTTTCATGCCGCGCCCGCCGCCGCCGGCGGCGGCCTTCACCAGCACCGGGAAGCCGATCGACCTGGCGATCGCCATTGCATCGTCATCAGAGCTTACGGCGCCGTCGGAGCCGGGAACGACGGGAATGCCCAGTCGCTTGGCGGTCTTCTTGGCCTCGATCTTGTCGCCCATCAGGCGGATGTGCTCGGCCTTCGGACCGATGAAATGCAGATTGTGCTCGGCCAGGATCTCGGCGAAGCGGGCGTTTTCGGAGAGAAAGCCGTAGCCGGGGTGCACCGCCTCGGCGCCCGTGATCTCGCAGGCCGCGAGCAGGGCGGGAATGTTGAGATAGGAGTCCTTCGATGGCGGCGGCCCGATGCAGACGCTCTCGTCCGCAAGCCGCACATGCATGGCATCCGCGTCAGCGGTCGAATGCACGGCCACCGTCGAAATGCCGAGCTCCTTGCAGGCGCGCAGCACGCGAAGCGCGATTTCACCGCGGTTGGCTATGAGGATCTTGTCGAACATGTGCTTCCAGCTCGCGGGCGGCGAATGGCGACTAGCGAGTGGAGTTGTCTCTTCACCATTCGCTATCCGCTACGCGCCATTCGCTATTCGATAATTACCAGCGGCTCGCCGAATTCGACGGGCTGGCCGTCCTCGACGAGGATCTGCGTCACGGTGCCCGCGCGTGGGGACGGAATCTGGTTCATCGTCTTCATCGCTTCGATGATCAGCAGCGTCTGTCCGGCTGATACCTTGCTGCCGACCTCGATGAAGGGCTTTGCGCCCGGCTCCGGCGCCCAATAGGCGGTGCCGACCATGGGCGAGGGCACTACGCCCGGATGTTTGGCGAGGTCGGTCGCGGCAGCGGCAGCCACGGGTGCAGCCACCGACAGGGCCGGCGCGACGGCCGCCGGCACGGCCGCGGCAATGCTGAAATTGCGCGCGACACGCAGGCGGACGCCCGCACGCTCGATCTCGATCTCGGTCAAGTGGGTCTCGTCGAGCAGGAGCGCGAGTTCGCGGATGAGCGCGGCGTCATCCTTGTCGTTGTCTTTGCCGGGCTTTGCGGCGGATTTGTCGTCTGGCTGGCGCGCCATGATCTTGGTCCGAAACTCTCTGTCTGATGACGGGGAATGCGTCAGGCTGTCGCCTTGGCGCCGATCCTGGCGGCGAGGCCTGATATCGCGAGGCGATAGCCATCGATACCGAAGCCGCAAAGCGACGCAAAGGCGGCTTTAGCAGTGAAGGAATGATGCCGGAAGCTCTCGCGGGTATAAATGTTGCTGATATGCACTTCGACGGTCGGAATTTTTACCCCGACCAGCGCGTCATGCAGCGCGATCGAGGTATGGGAATAGGCCCCCGCATTGATGATGATGCCGACCGCCTGCTTGGCCCGCGCCTCATGGATGAAGTCAACCAACTCGCCCTCGCGATTGGACTGCCGGCAGTCCGCGGTCAGGCCAAACTGGGCCGCGGTATCCCTGCAGAGCTTCTCGACGTCGGCGAGCGTGGCATGGCCATAGGTCTCGGGTTCACGGGTCCCGAGCAGATTGAGGTTCGGGCCGTTGAGCACATAGATCGTTGCGGCAGGGGCCTGGGCCATCCGGAGTTCCAAGAAGCAGCGCTAAATCGTTCTGGGCAGGATCGTTTCGGAAACGGGTTCCGGATCTCGCTCCAAGTCGCGGGTTTATAGGTAACAACGGACCAGAGGGAAAGCTTTAGGTTTGTCGCAAACCGGTTCAAACGGCTCATTCGGACCGTCAGGTTGCCTCCAACTTTTGTGGAAAAGCGACATGGGTGCGCCCGCCGTTCGGCGGTGACCTGCGTACGGCGAAGGGGATAAAAACGAGGGCGGGTTGGACCCGCCCTCGCGTGAGGGCTGCCGTTAGCCCTCAATGATGTAGACGATCTGGTGCGTCTCGGGTTGGACGATCACGTAGCGGCCGTTGACGAGGATGAAATCATAGCCGCGCCATTCCGGATAGATTTCGACGATCCGGGATGGAAGCGGATGGAAGCGCACGCTCGTTGGCACGGTGGTGCCGACCGCAACGTTGAAGTTCACGTTCTTGACCTCTTCAACCCGCTCCGACTTGATCGCGGAGACGATCTGGGTCCGCTTCTCGGCCGGCGGGGCGGCTGTTGCCGAGGTCCCGGCGTTGCCGGTCGTGGTCTGCGAGCGGCTGGTGTCGGTCGCGCCCTTCTGCTTTTCCATGGTGCCGCTCTTGTCGCGGCTTTCGGCGGCGGTGCCGCCGCTCTTGTCGCGAGTCTCGGCATTCATGCGGTCACGATCACGGCCTTCGCGCCCTTCAGCCTTCATGTCCTTCTCGCCCTTGGTCCTCTCGTTCTCCGAGCTCATGCTCTTCGACTTCTGACCCGGGGCGTTGGTGTCCTGGGCGTTCCTGTCGGCCGCGCCACTTCTATCGGACTCCGACTTCATGCCGGAAGAGCCCGAGCTCTTGCCGGACTGCTCGGCGCCACTCATGCCTGTGGTGCCGCCGTGTTCACGGTTCATCGTGCCTGAAGACGCGCCGCCACTGGATGGCGCGCTGTGCTGCGTCGTCGCGCCGCCACCGGACGACGGCGACTCGCGGCTCGTGCCGGTGCCCTGCGCGTTCGCAAAGCCGGTTCCGGCGATCAAGGCCGCAGTCGCGACTGAAATCAACAAGCGGTTCGTCATTTCGATTCCTCCTCAAGAAGTCCTGCATTGCCCACGCCAACAACGAAAGGAGGAGAGCGGCGTTCCGAACTGAGAGCGGTTCCACGCGGTTTGTTTTGTGAATGCGCGATGAACGGAAGCGTGCAGAAACGCTCAAACAAAAAGGCCGGCTACGAAGCCGGCCTTTGCGCATCCGAGATTGTCTCGCAGTGATGTCAGCACGTCGCCTTGCCGCAACGGGCGATGCCGATCTTTTCTTTCAGGTTCTCCAGCCCGACTGCGCCGATCACGACCTGCTTGCCGATGACGTAGCTTGGCGTGCCGTTCATGCCCATGGCTTCCGCGAGCTTGAAGTTCTCCTCGATGGTCGCTTTCGCTTCCGGGCCCGCCATGTCCTTCTCGAGCCTGGCCATGTCGAGGCCGACTTCCTTGGCGACCGCCATCGCGCGTGCCTTGTCGGCGGCGCCACGGCCGCCGAGCAGCTTCTGGTGGAAGTCGAGATATTTCTTGCCCGTCGGATCCTGCATGCGCACGGCGACGGCGACTTGCGCCGCTTCCACCGAGCCCTGGCTCAGCACCGGAAATTCCTTCAGCACGACTTTCAGCTTGGGATCGGCCTTCATGAGGTCGATCATGTCGACCATCGCGCGTTTGCAGTAGCCGCAGTTGTAGTCGAAGAATTCCACGAAGGTGACGTCGCCGTCCTTGTTGCCGAGCGTCACGCCGCGCGGCGAGTTGAAGATCACATCCGCATTCTTCGCGATGCTCGCCTGATGCTTCTCGGCCTCGGCCGCGGCCTGGCGCTTGGTCAGCTCGGTCATCGCCTCCTCGAGCACCTCGGGATGCGTGATCAGGTAGTTGCGCACGATGCTCTCGATGTCGCTGCGTTGCGTATCGGAGAAGCCCTGCGCGGATGCGGGCAGCGGGGCGCCAGCGAGCGCTGCGGCGAGCAGGGCGGGAGCGAGAAAACGGAGCGGGCGCATGGGCAAATCCTTGTACGGCTTGGGTTTAGTGCCGGTTGGCAATCGTTGTAGACGATTTACGTTGATGGCTAGTTGTTTTTCTGACCCGGCAGCGGCTTGGCGCTCACAATATCGTCAGCCTTGACCCAGCCGGGGGTTCCGATGGCAAAGCGCGTCTTGGCACGCGAGGCCAGCTCGCGCGCGGTCTTGCTGTCGCCGCGCAGATAGGCGGCCTGGGCGGAAGCGAGGTCCGCTTGCGCATAATCGCCCTTGCGGCCATAGGCCATGGCAAGCTGGGTATAGCCGATCGGCGCCTCGCTCTCGCGCGCCACCGCGGCGCGCAGGATGTTGATGGCTTCATCGGTGTAGGCGTTGTTGCTGGTCGCGACCAGCGCCTGGCCCAGCAGCATCTCGATCAGGGGCGCGTTGCCCGAGAGCTGCACCGCCCTTCGCAATGGCGCGATCGCCTCCGCCGGCCTGCCGCCCTCGAGCAGCGCCTGGCCGCGCAATTCGTAGAAATAGGCGTTGTTGGGCTGCGCCTGAATCAGGCCGTCGATTTGGGCCAGCGCACTGCGGAGATCGCCATGCAGATAGGTCGAGATCGCCCGCGCATAGCGGGCGGGCAGGCCGTTGTTGGACGAAGGATAGCGGCGATAGACGGTGTCCTGCCGCTCCATGAAAGCGGAGATCTTGGCGCGCACCATGTCGTGGCGCATTTGCAGCGCGGGATCGTCCTTCTTGTCCCAATAGGGGCTGGAGCGCGCGATCTCCGCCAGCGCCGCCACGCGATCAGCGGGCATTGGATGCGACATCAGATACGGATCGGCGCCGCGAGCTGCGAACAGGCTTTCGTCGGTGAAGCGCTTGAACGTTTCGTACATGCCCTTGGCGGACTGGCCAGTCGCGTTCAGGAATTTCACGCCGGCGCGGTCGGCGTTCTCTTCCTGCTGGCGCTGATAGGAGAGTAGCGTTCGGCGGATCACTTCCTGCGGCGCCGCGACCGCCGCGGCACCGGCATTGGCGAGGCCGTTGCTGCTGCCACCGCGTGCGCCTGCGACCATCGCGCCGGCGCCGAGCAGCATGGCGATGATCATCTGGGTCTGCGCCTGCGCCAGTTGCTCGCGGAGCTTTGCGAGATGGCCGCCGGCAAGATGTCCTGTCTCGTGCGCGAGCACGCCGATGATCTGGTTCGGCGTCTCCGACTGCATGAGCGCGCCGTAGTTGACGAAGATGCGCCGGCCGTCGGCAACGAAAGCGTTGAATGTGCCATCGTTGATGATGACCATCTGGATGTTCTGCTTCTCCAGTCCCGCAGCGCGCAGGATCGGCCTCGTATAGTCGCGCAGCAACTGCTCGGACTCGGTGTCGCGAAGGATCGGCGGGCCCTTGTTCTCCTGCGCCAGCGCCATCGTGGGCGCGACCGCCAGCGCGATCGCGGTGGCGAGTGCGGTCAATTTCAGGGTCTTCTTGCGAAGCGCGAAACGGAGCAGCATGGAGCGGTCTTAGCGATTGGCGGCGGGCCACGGACAATATATGCCCTAACAAACCGCCGAATGCGGCCAGTCTGGGGCGCAACCGGTCGTTACGGAACCCGAAACCGGCGACGCCGGCCCAAATAGCAGATATCCATGCCCGAAGCGACATTTAGAGACCGCGTGAATCACCTTTTGACCGCTTCGGGAAGGAGCGAGGTTCCGCCCTTCATGGTGATGGACGTGATGGCGGCGGCGGCGCGAATCGAGGCGGCCGGCGGGCATGTGATCCACATGGAGGTCGGCCAACCGGCGGCGCCGGCACCGAAAGCGGCGATCGCGGCCGCTCACGCGGCGCTCCACGATGGACGCATCGACTACACCTCCGCGCTCGGTATTCCCTCGCTGCGCGCGCGCATCGCGCGGCATTATCGCGAGACGTATGGATGCGAGGTCGATGCCGAGCGCATCGTAATCACGACGGGCTCGTCGGGCGGCTTCATCCTGGCGTTTCTCGCAATGTTCGAGCCGGGCGATCGCGTTGCGGTGACCGTGCCCGGCTATCCGCCGTACCGGCATATCCTGACCGCGCTCGGCTGCGAGCCGGTGCTGATCGAGACGACGAACGAAACGCGGCATGCGCTGACCGGCGAGGCCCTGCTCGACGCGCATCGCAAGGCGCCGCTCAAAGGCGTTCTGGTGGGCAGCCCCGCCAATCCGACCGGCACGATGATGTCGCGCGAGGCTCTTGCAAGCCTGATGGCGGCGGCCGAGAGCGCCGGCATCCGCTTTATCTCGGACGAGATCTATCACGGGCTCGACTACGCCTTTCCCGCGGTGACTGCAGCCGAATTGTCCCCACACGCCCTCGTGATCAACTCGTTCTCGAAATATTTCTGCATGACCGGTTGGCGGGTCGGCTGGATGGTCGTGCCCGAGCCGCTGGTGCGCCCGATCGAGCGGCTGCAGCAGAACCTCTCGATTTCGGTGCCGACGCTGTCGCAGATTGCAGCCGAAGCCGCCTTCGAGGGCCGCGAGGAGATGGAAGCGATCAAGCGCGGCTATCAGGAGAACCGGCGTATTCTGATCGAGGGGCTGCCGAAAGCGGGGCTGACCAAGTTCCTGCCCGCGGATGGCGCATTCTACCTTTATGCCGATGTGTCGGACTTTACGTCCGACAGCTTCGAATTCGCCCGCCAGATGTTGGAAAAGGCCCATGTCGCGGCGACGCCGGGTGTCGATTTCGACCCGATCCATGGCCGCGCCTTCATCCGTTTTTCCTATGCGCGGTCCGCAGAGGAGATGCAGGAAGCGGTTGCGCGGATCGCTGGTTGGCTTAAATAGCGCGCCAGTTTGTCACACCCCGGAGTTGGCCTTGTCCGTCAGATCGGTATCTGTTTCCGCCGCCGCCAGGCATTTTCCTCTTGCTTCGGTGCTGTGGCCGAACCGGTCGGGTGATTTCTCCGGACTGTTGCGCGGGATCGTCCTGGTATTCCTCGGCACGGCGCTGCTGACGCTGTCGGCCAAGGTCAATCTGCCGCTGCCCTATGTGCCGATGACGCTGCAGACGCTGGTGGTGCTGATGATCGGCGCTGCCTACGGCTCACGGCTCGGAACTGCGACGGTGATCGCCTATCTGGCGGAAGGCGCGATCGGCTTTCCGGTGTTTGCCGGACCGGTCGGCGGCCTCGCACCGCTGATGGGGCCGACGGCCGGCTATCTGTTCGGCTTCGTGGTGGCGGCGTTCGTCACCGGCTGGCTCGCCGAGCGCGGCTTTGACCGAAGCGTCGTCCGGCTGTTTGCAGCGATGGCGCTCGGCCACATCATCATCCTCGCGGCCGGTTTTAGCTGGCTCGCCTTCGGTGTCGGCCTGGGGGCCGAGAAGGCATGGCTGGTCGGGATCGTGCCGTTCATCGCGGGCACGCTCGTCAAGACCGCGCTCGGGGCCGCGCTGCTGCCGGCCGCACGGCGGCTCGCCGATCGCCGCCTGTAAGCGAGCCTCGGGCGAGGCGGCTGCCAATCTGATTTTCCGAGATGGTCATCGCCGCATCGCTCGGCCGATCGACCTTGCGCATCTTCGAGTAGGAGTGAGACTCATGGCAACGATTGCGACGAGCGAGCCTGCCGAGGCCAGCACATCAAAACCGTGGTACCGAATCCTCTATGTCCAGGTGCTGATCGCGATCGTGCTCGGCGTCGTGGTCGGCTGGTTGTGGCCGGC
This sequence comes from Bradyrhizobium sp. Leo78, assembly GCF_059512425.1. Classification (NCBI taxonomy): domain Bacteria; kingdom Pseudomonadati; phylum Pseudomonadota; class Alphaproteobacteria; order Hyphomicrobiales; family Nitrobacteraceae; genus Bradyrhizobium; species Bradyrhizobium sp. Leo78. Next base: position 41,794 of record NZ_JCAMOT010000008.1, on the reverse strand, counting down.
GCTCGCGACCAATGAGTGGATCAAGGCGCTCGGCGACGGCTTCATCAAGCTGATCAAGATGGTGATCGCTCCGATCATCTTCTGCACAGTGGTCTCGGGCATCTCCCATATCCAGGACGCCAGCAAGGTCGGGCGCGTCGGCATCAAGGCGCTGCTCTATTTCGAGATCGTCTCCACCTTTGCGCTGATCCTCGGCCTGATCATGGGCAACCTGTTCCAGATCGGCCATGGGCTCGCAGCAAAACCCGGGGCGGCGGACGTCGCGAGCGCCACCAAGTACGCGGATCAAGCGCACGCTCAGAAGTCGGTCGATTTTGTCCTCAACATCATTCCCGACAGCGTGTTCGGCGCGTTCGCGCGCGGCGACATCCTGCAGGTGCTGCTGTTTGCGATCCTCTTCGGCTTCGCGCTGATGGCGATGGGCAAACGCGGCGAGCGGCTGCGCGATATCATCGACGATAGCGCACATGCGGTGTTTGGCGTGATCAGCATCGTCATGAAAGCGGCGCCCGTCGGCGCGTTCGGCGCGATGGCCTTCACCATCGGCAAGTTCGGTCCCGCGGCGCTCGGCAATCTGATCGGCCTGATCGCGCTGTTCTACGGCACCGCCGCGCTGTTCGTGGTGCTGGTGCTCGGCCTGATCGCGCGGGTGATGGGCTTCAGCATCTTCAAGTTCATCGCCTACATCAAGGATGAGCTGTTGATCGTGCTTGGCACCAGCTCGTCCGAGAGCGCGCTGCCGCAATTGATGGAAAAGCTGGAGCGGCTCGGCTGCTCCAAGCCGGTGGTCGGGCTGGTGGTGCCGACCGGCTACTCCTTCAATCTCGACGGCACCAACATCTACATGACGCTGGCGACGCTGTTCATCGCGCAGGCACTTGGCGTCGATCTCTCCTTCGGCCAGCAACTGACCATCCTGGTCGTCGCGATGCTGACCTCGAAGGGGGCGAGCGGCGTCACCGGGGCGGGTTTCATCACGCTCGCGGCGACGCTGAGCGTGGTCAATCCGGCGCTGGTGCCGGGCATGGCCATCGTGTTCTCGATCGACAAGTTCATGAGCGAGGTGCGCGCACTGACCAACATCACCGGCAACGGCATCGCCGCGGTGTTCGTCTCATGGTGGGAGGGCGAGCTCGACCACAAGAAGCTGCACGCCAACCTGAACAAGCAGATCGATCCGTCCGACGTCGAGACGGCGATCACCACGGGCTGACCTGCCAGCGAGCTTTTCGGCGCGGCAAACGCAACGATAACGGGGCGCACCATTTCCCATGGTGCGCCCCGTTCCGCATGGAGCAAATCGTTCTGAAGGACGCTAGCTAGGACTGGCGGTAGATGGCGCGCCCGAAGATCAGGCCCGCCGATACTCCGTCCAAGATCATAACAGCCCGTTTTGCGCGAAATGCGCAATAAGCCTTGAATGTCGCGTGATGTGAGCATATACGGCGGCCGTTTGCTCGTTTCTCTGGCGGAAATGCGCAAAATGATCGGATGAGCGCTTTGCGCGGGAGAAAACAGAAATGCAGGTTCCAATTAAGCGGGCGATCGAAAAGGTGCCTGGCGGGATGATGGTGGTCCCGCTGCTGGTTGGAGCGCTTATTGCGACCTTCTTTCCCGATACTCCGAAGTTCTTCGGCTCCTTCACCGGCGCGCTGTTCTCTGGCGCACTGACGATTCTCGCCGTGTTTTACGTTTGCATGGGCGCGAGCATCGACTTCCGCGCGACCCCCTACATTGTGAAGAAGGGCGGCACCCTGCTGATCGTGAAGGTTGGCGTTGCCGTTGTCCTCGGTCTGATCTTCGGCCGCATTTTGGGAGAAGCGCCGGTCGCTGCTGGCATGTTCGCGGGTGTGTCGACTCTCGCGATCGTCGCCGCCATGAACGACACCAATGGCGGCCTCTATATGGCGTTGATGGGCCAATATGGACGTCCGCGTGACGTCGGCGCCTATACCATCATGTCGCTGGAGAGCGGTCCTTTCCTCACCATGATCACCTTGGGCGTCGCCGGCCTCTCGGCATTTCCATGGCAGACCCTCGTGGGCGCTATCTTGCCTCTGATGGTGGGCATGATCATCGGCAATCTCGATCGCGAGATGCGCGACTTCCTGAGCCGCGCGGTGCCTGTGATGATCCCGTTCTTCGCCTTCGCGCTCGGCGCCGGCCTCGATCTGTCGAAGGTCTGGCACGCCGGTCTACTCGGCCTCGGCATGGGAGTGGGCGTGGTGGTTCTGACCGGCATCCCGCTGTTCTTGGCCGATCGCATCACTGGCGGGAATGGTGTCGCGGGTGTTGCGGCGGCCTCGACGGCCGGTAATGCGGCGGCAGTCCCGGCGATTGTCGCCGCGGCTAATCCGGCCTATGCAGACGCGGCGCGGCCTGCGACCATTCTCGTCGCGGCATGCGTCGTGGTTACCGCAATCCTCGTGCCGATCGTTACCGCCTGGACGGCCCGCGTTGTTGGTCGCGACGTCGAGGAGCCTGCAGAAAAGGACCAGGCTTCTGCCGGCAACATGACCCCCACGGTGCGCTCGGCTGTCACTGAGGCAGGTCACTGAAGATGGCTCCTAAAGCGTTTTCGAGCGAAGTGGATACCGGTTCGCGTCAAGAAAATGCCCCAAGCCAGAGCTGGCTGATCGTCGCTGACGATCTCACCGGTGCCGCGGATTGTGCGATCGCCTTCGGCAGAAGGGGGCGTGCGGCTGCGGTGACGTGGGGTGAGGTGACCGACGCGTCGGGTTACCGGCTGCCCGTCCTGGCCTACGATGCAGCGAGTAGAGGCCTTTCGGCCGCGGCCGCTGCAGTCCGCCATGCCGATGTGCTGACGCGCCTCTGCCAACCCGGACGTATTCTCTTCAAGAAGATCGACTCGACGCTGCGGGGGCAACCTGCAGCGGAGACTGCCGCCGCGCTTGCGCATCTCAAGTCACGGCCGGGTCCGGCCTTCGGCGTGTTCGCGCCGGCCTTTCCGGCCACCGGCCGCACCACAATCGACGGGCGCATCCTGGTCAAAGGCCGCGCCCTCGAGGAGGCCGAGGTCTGGCGGCGCGACCACACCTATTCGAATGCCGATCTTGTCGACGTTCTCGCGACCGCGGGCATTCGCGGTGAGAAGGTCAAGCTCGCTGCCGTGCGCGGTGGCGATCTCAAAGCCACATTCGCGAGGCTGGCCGGGGAGGGCGATGTGGTTGCGGCCTGCGACGCCGAGACCGAACACGATCTGCATTTGATCGCGGAGGCGAGCCTGCATGCATCGCCCGCAACCTTCTTCATCGGCAGCGCCGGCCTTGCGCACGCGCTGGCCGGCCTCGAAGTCAGCCATGCCGTCGAGCCGCTGCGCATTCCGACGAGCGCATCCGGCACCCTGATCGTGGTGGGCTCGCTCGCCGGCGCGTCTCGCACTGCCGCGCGCGAGCTGGAGGCGACCGGCACCGTGGCGCATTTCCCGGTCGCGCCGGAGACGCTGCTCAACGATGGTGCCGGCCGGGCGGCGCTCGCCGCGGACGTGATGAAACGACTTGCCTGCGGCGGCGATGCACTGGTTGAGATCATCATGGATGATCATCCCGACATGTCGCTCGGCCCACAGCTCGCCAAGGGTCTTGCCGACGCTCTGGAGGCCGTCGCACCCGCGATCGGCGCCTTTGCTGCGACCGGCGGTGAAACCGCCGCGGCGCTGCTGTCGCGCTTCGGCGTCAACGGCATCCGTCTTGCCGACGAAATCGAGCCCGGCGTGTCGCTCGGCCTCACTCTTGGCCGATTATCCGTTCCGATCGCCACCAAAGCGGGCGCGTTCGGTGACGAGCACAGCCTCATCCGCATCAGCGAGCGCCTTCGCGCCGTCCGAACGAGAGGAAGTTTCATATGACCAGTCCGACCATTGCGATCACCATGGGAGATCCGGCCGGTATCGGGCCCGAGGTGATCATGAAGGCGCTGGCGCAGCCGGAGGTGCAGGCGATCTGCAATGCGCTGGTGATCGGCGACGCCCACCGTCTGCGCAAGGCCGCTCAGATCGTCGGCCTCTCGCTCGAGGTCGATGCGCTGAGCGACGCGAAGGAAGCGAATTTTGCATCGAAGGCGGTGCAGTGCGTTGACCTGAAGCTGGTGCCGGACGATCTGCCGTTCGGCAAGGTTTCGGCGACGGCAGGTGAGGCGGCTTATCGCTATATCGAGAAAGCCGTGCAGGTGGTGCAGGCAGAGCTCGCTCAGGGCATCTGCACCGCGCCGCTCTCCAAGGAAGCGCTGCATGCTGCCGGCCACAAATATCCCGGCCATACCGAGCTCCTGGCGCATCTGACCGGCACGCCGGAAGTGTCGATGATGCTGGTGTCGCCGAAACTCCGCGTCATTCACGTGACCACGCATATCGGCCTGCTCGATGCGATCGAGAAGATCGAGCCCGGCCTCGTCGAGCGTGTCATCGCACGCGGACATGACGTGCTGGTGCGCGCCGGCATCGCCAATCCGAAGATCGGCGTCTGCGCCATCAATCCGCACGCCGGCGAGAACGGGTTGTTCGGTCGCGGCGAGGAAGCCGCCAAGATCACGCCGGCCGTGGAAGCCTGTCAGCGCAAGGGCTGGGACGTGCGCGGCCCCCTGCCTGCCGACACGCTGTTCTTCCTGGCCGGCCGCGGCGACTACGACATGGTGGTCGCGATGTATCACGATCAGGGCCATGGACCCATCAAGGTGCTGGGGCTGGAAGCCGGTGTGAACATCACTGTTGGCCTGCCGGTGATCCGCACCTCGGTCGATCACGGGACCGCCTTCGACATCGCGGGCAAGGGCATCGCCGACGAGCGGAGCCTGATCGAGGCGCTGCGGCAGGCGGTCGATCTCGCGCCGAAGAAGGCGGCTTGAGGGGCTGGGCCTTATCGTTCGAGACGCCCGGTACGCGGGCTCCTCAGGATGAGGAGCTCGATGTGGGTTAAGCGCTTGTATTGCGCGGCCGATGCATCGTGGTATCCATCGGCCGTGCCGCGGAGCCGATACGGTCGAGGTCGGCTGACGGCAATGAATCTGTGGGCTGAGGTTCGATGTCGATGCGCAGCAAGGAGCGTCACGCTCGTCTGTTGGAGGCACTGAACGCGGGAGAGATCGATGTCGACGATCTCGCGCGGCGCTTCGACGTCTCCGCCTCCACCGTGCGGCGCGACCTGCAGCATCTCTCCAAGAACAATGCCGTGCGCCGCACCTATGGCGGCGCCATTCTCACCGCCCACGCCAACGAGACGACGCTCGAGCAGCGCCTTGCGGTTCAGGGCAAACAGAAGCAGGCGATCGCGCGCGCAGCGATCGATCTGATTGAGGACGGCGACACGCTGATTCTCGATGCCGGCTCGACGGTCGCAGCCTTCGGCCGATTGCTGCAGCAGCGGCGGCTGCGCATCATCACCAACAATCTCGCGCTGCTGCCCTTCCTCGCCAAGGCTCCGACCATAGAGCTTGTGGTGCTGGGCGGCGCGCTGCGCGCCACCAGCATGAGCACCATGGGCCCGCTCGCCAACGAGGCGCTGCGCCGCATGACCGCGGACCGCGCCGTCATGAGCGCCGACGGCGTGGTGGATGGCCGTGGCCTGTGCGAAGCGGATCTCGAGCAGGTGGCACTGAAGTCGCTGATGATGCAGCAGTCGAAAGAAGTCATCGTTCTCGCCGACGCCAGCAAGCTCGGCCGCGCCGAACAAATGGCCTGGGCGCCGCTGCCGCCGCGCTGGACGCTGGTGACTGATCTCGGCGCATCTGACGAGCAGTGCAAGCGCCTCGCCGATGCGGGAGCGCGCTTGATCGTTGCTGGCGTTCGCTAGAGCATTTTTCGGTTCTGATGGAATCAGAACCGAACTCTAGATTCTAATTTTGACGCGTTTTCTGCGCAGATAAGTCTACGCAATCTACGTAAACTTGATTGCGAACCGGTGTCCACCCTCGGATCAAGTCCGAGGGCACGCTTCGCTCGAAAACGCCCTAGCCCCCGCCACCAAAGCGGCGCGACCACCAGCCGGCCTTGCGGGGCGCCGGAGCCTCGGTCGCCGCTGCAGGCGCAGGTTCCGCGATGGCCGCAGGCGCGGGTTCGGCGACCGGCGCGGCAGCGGGCTCTGCCGGCGGAATCGGCTCGGATTCGCTTTGCACCACGACGGGCACGGGCTCGGGCTGCGAGGCGAAGCTCACTTTCTCGCGCACGGTCGAGCGGCGACGCATCGCGCGATCATTCTCCTGCGCAGGCTCCTCGGCCTCGGGCGCGGCGACGCTCACCGGCTCCGGCTGAGGGGGCGGGCTCTTGGCCGGCTCGAGCTCGAACTCGGGCTCGGCGACCGGTTCGGGCTGAACCAATGTCTGTGCAGGCTCGGGCGAGCCGCCGTCGAAATCGGCGACGGCGTCCGCGGCTTCCGGCTCCGCGCGCGGGCCGAGCTCGTCGGCAATCGAGGCGGCAAGACCCTCATCCGCACCATGGCCGCCACGGCGGCGGCGTCCGCCGCGCCGTCCACGCCGGCGCGGACGGCGTTCGCCGTTCTGGCCTTCACCACGAGCCGACTGTTCTTCGCTCTCGTCCTCGTCGGTCTCGACTTCCTCGGCGGCAATGCCGTCGTCGGTCTCGGGCGCAAGCGGCAACGCCTCGCCATCCTCGCGCGGCACACCGCCCTCGCGGACTTCGCCGCCGCCACCGCGGCCGCGACGCCGCCGGCGCCGCCTTCGGCGCGGACCGTCGGCCTCTTCGCCGGCGCTCGTTTCGTCGCTCAGGCCTTCCGTTTCCTCGGTCTCGATCTCCGCCTCGATGTCGAACGGTTCCTCGTCGTCATAGGCCTCTTCGAGCTGAGGCGGCGCGGACGCGGCCTGCGCCGCGAGCAGCGCCTTGGCGGCTTCCAGCGTGTGCACCTGCTCGCCGCGGTCGATGATGTAGGACTGCTGGCCGCTCACGGTCGCATCCGCCGCCACCGAGATCTGGACCTTGAAGGCGGTTTCGAGATCGCGCAGATGGCCGCGCTTGTGGTTGAGGACGTAGAGCGCGACGTCCGTGCGGGTGCGCACCACGAGATTGTGAGTCGCGCCCTTCATCAGGATTTCCTCGATGCCGCGCAGGAGCTGCAGCGCCACCGACGAGACCGAGCGGACATGCCCGGAGCCGCCGCAATGCGGGCAGGGCTCGGTCGAGCTCTCGAGCACGCTGGCGCGGATGCGCTGGCGCGACATCTCGAGCAGGCCGAAATGCGAGATGCGCCCGACCTGGATGCGTGCGCGGTCCTGCCGCAAGCAATCGGAGAGCTTGCGCTCGACCGCGCGGTTGTTGCGCTTCTCGTCCATGTCGATGAAGTCGATGACGATCAGGCCCGCGAGGTCGCGCAGGCGGAGCTGTCGCGCGACTTCCTCCGCCGCCTCGAGATTGGTCTTGAGCGCGGTGTCCTCGATGTGATGCTCGCGCGTGGCGCGGCCGGAGTTGACGTCGATCGAGACCAGCGCCTCGGTCTGGTTGATGACAATGTAGCCGCCAGAGCGTAGCTGCACAGTCGGGGAGAACATCGCGTCGAGCTGGCTTTCGACGCCCATCCGAGAGAACAGAGGCTGGCCGTCGCGGTACTGCTTCACCGCGCGGACATTCTCCGGCATCAGCATCTTCATGAAATCGCGCGCTTCGCGGTAGCCGGCTTCGCCCGCCACCATGATCTCGTCGATCTCCTTGTTGTAGAGGTCGCGCAGCGAGCGCTTGATCAGCGAGCCTTCCTCGTAGACGAGGGTTGGGGCCTGCGATTTCAGCGTCAGGTCACGCACGGTTTCCCACATGCGGATCAGATATTCGAAGTCGCGCTTGATCTCCTGCTTCGAACGCGAGGCCCCGGCCGTGCGCAGGATGATGCCCATACCCTCGGGCACGTCGAGATCCTGCACCACTTCCTTGAGCCGCGAGCGATCCTGGGCCGAGGTGATCTTGCGGCTGATGCCTCCGCCGCGCGCGGTGTTAGGCATCAGCACCGCATAACGGCCGGCGAGCGAAAGATACGTCGTTAGCGCCGCGCCCTTGTTGCCGCGTTCTTCCTTGACGACCTGCACCAGCATCACCTGCCGGCGCTTGATGACTTCCTGGATCTTGTACTGGCGTCGCGGGCGGAAGGGGCGCTCCGGCACCTCCTCGAGCACGTCGTCGCCGCCAACGGATTCGACGACTTCCTCTTCTTCTTCTTCGCCGTCTTCGCCTTCCTCGTCGTCCTCATCCTCATGCGCTTCGTCGCCGAGCGGCTCGGCGCCATGCTCGTCATGCGGCGCAGCCTCCGCGACGAGTTCCGCGGGGGCATGCTCATCGGACGCTGGATGCTCCGCGCCGGGCTCCGCGGTCGGTTGCGCATCCTCGGCGTGGGCGGCGTTTTCCTCGACCTGCTCCTCACGGGCGCGCTCGGGCTCGTGGTTAACCTCGATCTCGGCCCCGACATCCGGAGCGGCAGCGGCGGCCGATGCCTCGACCGCGGCGACAACCGGGTCAGCTTGCACTTCCGCTGCAGCGGTTTCGCTCAGAGCAGGCGCATGATCATGGTCGTCATGAGCATGACGGTCGTCACGGGCATGTTCGTGTTCGCCGTGCTCGTGCCCATCATGATCGTGCTCGTCATGACGGTCGTGCTCGTGCTCGTCAGCATGCTCGTGTGCTTCGTGCTCATGGTGCTCATGCGCATCGGCGCCGAGCTCGTGCTGCTCGGCTTCCGCATGAAGCGCGTGATCCTCATCGGCCTGCGGATCGAGCGGCTCGGCACCCTCGACGACCTCGCTCTGAACGCGCTCGCCATGACCGCGGCGGCGGGCATTGCGGTGCCGGGAGCGGCGGCGGTGAGGCCGGCTTTCGCTCTCCTCCTCGGCCTCGCGATGGGCGCGTTCTTCGGCCTCGATCAGCGCCTGACGGTCGGCGACCGGGATCTGGTAATAGTCTGGATGGATTTCGCTGAAGGCAAGGAAGCCATGGCGGTTGCCGCCATACTCGATGAACGCCGCCTGCAGCGACGGCTCTACGCGCGTCACCTTGGCGAGGTAAATATTGCCGCGCAGTTGCTTGCGTTGGGCAGTCTCGAAATCAAATTCTTCGACGCGATTGCCGCGGACCACGACGACCCGGGTCTCTTCCGGGTGGGTGGCATCGATCAACATCTTGTTGGGCATTCTGGAGCTCTTGAAGGCGGCGGGCGCGTAGCATGGCGCGCGCAGATTGCGCCGCCCGGTGACGCGACGGTCCACCTGATTCGGGGGTGAGGGGAAGGCCAAAACGCAAATCGGAGCGCCGTGCGAAGCCCGGCCCGACCGGAACAAACCGACGTGCGGAGCTTTCGCCTCGCGTGGTCGCGATCGTCTCGGGGGTGTTGGTCGGCAACACAGTCTGGCGCATCAAGCGGTTGGCCCGTCTGAACATATTCTGGCGGCAAACAATACCGCCGCATCTTTCGCTGAAGGCCCGGCGCGGCGCCAAAGCGCTCGCCGGCCAATCGCATATTGGGCCCCTTCTTTGACCATGAACCTTTCGGAAAACTGGTGTCCAGTTTTCCGGATCATGCTCTGGGGCCGAATAATCAGTTCTGCCGTGTCTCGCCCCATGCCACACAGAATGTGTCTGGGGCTGGACGCCGCTCGGGCTCAAACCGCCACTCCATGTCAGCCGCGCGCAGCGCTGGCTGGGGAGGGACCGGGAAAAACGCTGGCGCCTTCAGGCTCGAAGGTTCCACCGCTGCACCGGGAGGCTGAACGCGACACAACTGGGAGTATTAGCCGTCAGCACTCCGTACATACGTGGATTGGTCGCTGCACGCAAGGGAGCGTCGCGGCGAGGCAACAGTCGAACCATTTCGCCCGTGCGGTATTAGGGTCTCGTTAACCCTGTGGGTCTAATGCGGTATGACGACGGCTCGGAGGGCGCCGAATCGTGGCGGACCGCGCAAATCGATGGGTTTTGCTGGGGTGCGGGCTATTTTGCGCCGCAGCGTTGGCGTGCGGCCCGATTACTGTTTCCAGAGCAGCTGAAGCAACGCCGCCAAGTCCCTCTGCCGGCAGCGATTTTCCTGTCGTTTCTGAAGCCCGGCTTGCCGGAGACGCCAAGCAGACCCGGTTCATTGTCGACCTCGACAAGAAGATTCAGTTCCGCGCCTTCACACTCGCCGATCCCTACCGGGTGGTCGTGGATATTCCCCAGGTGACGTTTCAGCTCCCCGCCGGAACCGGAAATTCCGGGCGCGGGCTGGTGAAGGCATTCCGCTACGGGCTGGTGATGCCGGGCGGGTCGCGAATCGTCTTCGACCTCATGGGGCCAGCGAAGATCGCCAATTCCTACGTGCTGGACGCGGCCAACGGCCAGCCGCCGCGCCTGGTTCTGGAACTGGAGCAGGTTGACCGCAACGCGTTCACCCAGCAGCTTGCGCCGGACGACCGGCCGGAGCTGAAGCCGACCATTGCGGAAGCCAAGGCGGCGATGCCGGCCGAGGGAACGCCCAATGCAAAGCCAGGCGAGCCGGCGGATTCGCGGCCCCTGATCGTGATCGATCCCGGCCATGGCGGCATCGACAACGGCACCCAGTCGAACGGCGAGTTGGAAAAGACCCTCGTGCTCGGCTTCGGGCTCGCATTGCGCGACCGGATCGAGAAGTCGGGCAAATACCGGGTCGTCATGACCCGCACCGATGACACGTTCATCCCGCTGAACGACCGGGTCAAAATCGCCCGCAGCCAGTCGGCGGCGCTGTTCGTCTCGATCCATGCGGATGCGCTGCCGCGCCGGGAAGGCGACGCACAGGGCGCGACCATCTATACGCTGTCGGACAAGGCCTCGGACGCCGAAGCGGAGCGGCTGGCGGAAGCCGAGAACAAGGCGGACGCCATCGCCGGCGTGAACCTGTCCGATGAGCCGACCGAGGTCGCCGATATCCTGATTGATCTCGCCCGCCGCGAGACCAAGACATTCTCCAACCGTTTTGCACGGCTGTTGGTGTCCGAGATGAAGACGACCGCGCGGATGCACAAGCACCCGCTGAAATCGGCGGGCTTTCGGGTCCTGAAGGCGCCCGACGTGCCCTCGGTCCTGGTCGAACTCGGCTATGTCTCCAACAAGGGCGACCTCGAACACCTGGTATCGGAGAACTGGCGCAACAAGGCGGTGGGATCGATGCTGCAGGCCATTGACGCCTTTTTTGCCAAGCGACTCGCGACGGCCACGCCGGACAAGTGACAGTGCCTGGACTAGAAAAGGCGCCGCTCGGAACCGGGAGGCCCTAGTTTGGCCACAGCGGCAACGGTATAGGACGTTGTCGGGGGCCTCGTGGAATCGGCCGATTTTGTCCGCGGAGCGCTGTATTGTTCGCCTCAAGCACCGGCAGGCTGTTAGGGCCGGGAGCATTCGCAACGAGGAAGTGTCGCCGGCTGGTCCGGCGCAATAGGGTTGGAACGGAACTTCGATAATGCGCTTGCTCGTGCGGTTCATGGGTTTCTTGTTCGCCGCGGGGACCGTCGTGTTCCTGGTTGGCGTGGCCGGCGTCGCGGGCGCGATCTGGCATTTCTCCAAGGACCTGCCGGACTATTCGCAGCTTCAGGACTATGAGCCGCCGGTGATGACTCGCGTGCATGCGTCCGACGGCTCGCTGCTCGGCGAATATTCGAAGGAGCGGCGGCTCTATCTGCCGATCCAGGCGGTGCCGAAGCTGGTCATCAACGCGTTCCTCGCGGCCGAAGACAAGAATTTCTACGAGCACGGCGGCATCGACTTCTCCGGCATGGCGCGCGCGGCGATTCTGTACGCGCAGAACTATGGCTCGGGCCGCCGGCCGCAGGGTGCGTCGACGATCACCCAGCAGGTTGCCAAGAACTTCCTGCTCACCAACGAGGTCTCGTTCGCGCGCAAGATCAAGGAAGCGCTGCTCGCGATGCGCATCGAGCGCGCTTACTCCAAGGATCGTATCCTCGAGCTCTACCTGAACGAAATCTATCTCGGCCTTGGTGCCTATGGCATTGCCGCCGCTTCGCTGGTTTATTTCGACAAGTCGGTGAATGAACTGACCGTCGCCGAAGCCGCCTATCTCGCCTCGCTGCCGAAGGCGCCGGCGGCGCTGCATCCGGTGCGCAACCGCGACCGCGCGATCGAGCGCCGCAACTACGTGATCGACCGCCTGCTCGAAAATGGCTGGATCAAGCAAGCCGACGCCGACAAGGCGCGCAAGGAGCAACTGGTCGTCACCAACCGCAGCAACGGCTCACATACCTTCGCTGGCGAATATTTTGCCGAGGAAGTCCGCCGCGACATCTTCGAGCGCTACGGCGAGAAGAAGCTTTACGAGGGCGGCTTGTCGGTGCGCACCACGCTCGATCCGAAGATCCAGGTGATGGCGCGCAAGACCATGGCCGCCGGCCTCGTCAACTACGACGAAGGGCAGGGCTGGAGGGGCCCGATCACCAAGCTCGATGTTTCCGGCGACTGGGGCGTGAAACTCGCCGACGTCAAATCGCTCTCGGACATCTCGCCATGGCGAATGGCGGTCGTGCTCGAAACCAGTGACCAGTCGGCGCGCATCGGATTCCAGCCCGGCCGCGAACTCGGCGGCGCCGTCAGCAAGCAGCGGCAGACCGGCCTTATCACGCTCGATGGCGTGCGTTGGGCAAGGCCCACGTCCGGCGCGGCGCGCGGGCGGTCGCCAACGGCGGTGTCGCAGGTGCTCGCGCCCGGTGACGTCATCTATGCCGATCCCCTGGTGACCAAGGAGGGCACGGCGATCGAAGGCCAGTACCGGCTGCGGCAATTGCCGGAAATCTCCGGTGCCATGGTCGCAATGGATCCATGGACCGGCCGCGTGCTGGCCATGGTCGGCGGCTTCTCGTTCGACCAGAGCCAGTTCAACCGCGCCACCCAGGCCTATCGGCAGCCGGGATCGTCGTTCAAGCCGATCGTGTATTCGACGGCGCTGGATAATGGCTACACGCCGTCCACAGTGGTGGTCGATGCGCCGATCGAAATCGACCAGGGGCAGGGCGCCGGCGTCTGGCGTCCGGAGAACTATTCGACCGGCAAGTATTACGGTCCGACCACGCTGCGCAATGCGCTGGCGCGCTCGCTGAACACCGTCACGGTGCGGCTGGCGCAGGACATCGGCATGCCTCTGATCGGCGAATACGCCAAGCGTTTCGGTGTCTATGACGAATTGCCGAACTATCTCTCCTACGCGCTCGGCGCTGGCGAGACCACGGTGATGCGGATGGTCACCGCCTATTCGATGTTCGCCAATGGCGGCCGCCGCGTAAAGCCGACGCTGATCGATCGCATCCAGGACCGTTACGGGCACACTATCTACCGGCACGACCAGCGCGAATGCCGCGGCTGTGACGTACCTGGAGGCTGGAAGAACCAGCCCGAACCGCAGCTCGTGGATCGCCGCGAGCAGGTGCTCGATCCGATGACGGCCTATCAGATCACCTCGATGATGGAAGGCGTGGTCCAGTACGGAACCGCCACTGCGGTGAAGGAGGTCGGCAAGCCGATCGCCGGCAAGACCGGCACCACCAACGACGAGAAGGACGTCTGGTTCATCGGCTTCTCGCCGGATCTCGTGGTTGGCGTCTATCTGGGCTACGACAAGCCGCGCAATCTCGGTCGTAAAGCCACCGGTGGCGCGTTGGCCGCGCCGGTCGCACGCGATTTCCTGAAGCTAGCGCTGGCGGAGAAGCCGGCGACGCCGTTCAAGATCCCGGCCGGCATCAAGCTCGTGCGCGTCGATTCCAAGAGCGGCATGCGCGCTGGCCCGGGCGAGGGCGGACGCACCATCCTGGAAGCCTTCAAGCCGGGCACGGCGCCGCCGGATAGCTACTCCGCCATCGGTGTGGCCGATGCCGAGGGCCGGCTGCCGCCGGCCGTTGCGCCCGACGCGGGCGCGATCATGCGTCCTGGCGGATTGTATTAGCGCCTTGAGGATCCAAATCATCGGGAAACAGGCCCGCGGCCGATTGCGCTTCCGCGCTTCGGCCGCTACATCCCTCACAAGACATTCATAATTCAGACCAGAAAGACCATGCGCGCGGAAGTCGAACGCCTAGTTGAAGAGATCAAGCAGTCAGTCGGGCTGCTGAGGAGGCATCTTTGACGTCGAGAAATCGACGGCACGGCTGGCCGAGCTGAACAAGCTCGCCGAAGATCCCGATCTCTGGAACGATCCCCAGAAAGCCCAGAAGCTGATGCAGGAGCGCACCTCGCTGGAGGATGCGCTGTCCGGCATCAGCAAGGTCGAGCGTGAGCTCGAGGACAATGTCGGCATGATCGAGCTCGGCGAGGCCGAGAACGATGAGGGCGTCGTCGCGGAAGCCGAGAAGGCGCTCAAGGACCTCAAGAAGGAAGTCGCCCGGCGCGAGCTGGAGGCGCTGCTGTCAGGCGAGGCCGACAAGTTCGACTCCTATCTCGAAGTCCATGCCGGCGCCGGCGGCACCGAGAGCCAGGACTGGGCGCAGATGCTGCTGCGGATGTACACGCGCTGGGCGGAGAACCATGGCTTCAAGGTCGAGTATCTTGAGGAATCCCAGGGCGAAGAAGCGGGCATCAAGTCCGCCACCATCCAGATCAGCGGCCATAACGCGTATGGCTGGCTGAAGACGGAGGCCGGCGTGCACCGGCTGGTCCGAATCTCGCCATTCGATTCCAACGCGCGCCGGCATACCTCGTTCTCGAGCGTGACGATCTTTCCGGTTGTCGACGACAGCATCAAGATCGACATCAAGGAGTCGGATGTGCGCACCGACACCATGCGCTCCGGCGGCGCCGGCGGCCAGCACGTCAACAAGACCGAATCCGCGGTGCGTCTGACCCATATCCCGACCGGGATCGCCGTGGTCTGCCAGGCCGGCCGCTCCCAGCACAAGAACCGCGCGCAAGCGTGGGACATGCTGCGCGCCCGACTCTACGAGATCGAATTGAAGAAACGCGAGGAGCAGGCGGCCGCGGATCAGGCCGCCAAGACCGATATCGGCTGGGGCCACCAGATCCGCTCCTATGTGCTGCAGCCCTACCAGATGGTGAAGGACCTGCGCACAGGCGTGCAGACCTCAGATACCGCAGGCGTGCTCGACGGCGACCTCGATGAGTTCATGGCGGCTACGTTGGCGCAAAAGGCATTCGGCACGACCGCTGGCGCGATCGAGGACGTCGATTAAAGGAGCGCGCGGCTTGGTCAGGCAACCGGCTGCGCGCTCTTCCATTCCGAGAACCATCGTGTGAACCGGCCGCCGTCGCGCTCGCCGCCGTGCCACACGGCGTACACGGTCCCGTCGCCTGCGACCATGATCACGGCGTCGAGCCCCTTGGAGCGCCGCAGCGTCTCGATGGCCTGGCTTGGCGTCTGCGCGATCGGGCCTGCGACATTGAACGACGTGTTGACCGACAGCTCGACACCGATGCGGCGGCCGAGCGCCTTGAGATAGGCGTAGGTGAGGGGATCGTCCTGCTCGCGCACGATCTGGATGCGGCCGGTGCCGTCGGCGTGGATGACTGCCGGGATCTTGTCGCGCGCGTGCGGCTTCGAGCGGGCGGTCAGCACCATATAGTTATAGGCGTTGTAGCCGTCGTCGGAAGCGCCGGGCAGCAGTTCGAAATAGTACTGCGCCGCCTCCAGCGTCGCCATCGGCGCCAAGGGTCGGATCGCCTCGCGATATTTGACGCGTTCGTTCAGGCGTTCGCGCGTGGCGGGATCGCAGGGATTGGCGAGGATCGAACGATGGCCGAGCGCGCGTGGCCCGGTCTCGGCCGCGCCCTGATAGATCGCGATGACGCCGTTCTGCGCCACCATTGATGCCATCAGGTCGGCGACGGCGTCGCGTCCCTCGGGAGTCGAAATGTCGCCGATCCGCTCTGAGGCGATGTCGTCCGCCTTCAGCGCCGCGATGATCTCGTCAGAAGCTGGCGGTGTGCCGCAGTAGAACGCATGCGTCATCGGCGCGCCGCGCGGAGCACCGGCGAGATGGGCGAACAGCCAGGCGGCGCCGATGGTGACGCCGGGATCGCCGGGCACCGGCGGCACCCACAGGTGCAATTGCGCGCGCCGGCCCTGCGCATTGGCAAACCAGCTCTCATCGAAATGCTCGATCAGCCGCATGTTGCCGACGGCGTTGAGCGCGACGCCGCCGGTCAGCACCAGCCGACGGGCACCGGTCACCCGCAACAAGTGATCCACGACATGGATCATTGCGTCCTCGAACACGAGCTGCGTCGCGGCGGCCTTGTCGAGGCGATCCTGCGTGTCGGGACGGTGCTTGATATCCTCGACGCGCAGCATCGCGTCGGGATTCCAGAGTTGATCCGGCTTGAGCGGTTCGCCAAGAATCTCGGTCAACGTGGCCTTGTAGGGATTATCGAACGGGTCGCAGTACCAGTTCGCCATCGCGCGATTGAGCCAGACTTCGCCGTCGGCGCCGAGATGCAGCACCTTGCGGAGTCGCCGATAATAGGGATTGCCCGATCGGCTCATGTCGCCCCAGGCGGCTGCGCCCATGTAGCGCCCCTCGCTGGACAGCCAGGTCCAGCCGCCCTGGGTCGAGGAGATCACGCTGTAGAACGCGCCGAGTGAATCGAACATGCTCTCGTTGCAGTAGAGCCGGCGCATCGCGCCTTTCTCGACGACATAAAGCGAGACCGAACCCAGATCGCCGGTGCCGTCGAGTACGGCGATGGCGACTGACTCGCTGTCGTCCCTGAAGGGAGAAGCTGCAAAGGAGAACCAGGCATGGTTGTCATGGTGTGGCAGGCAGATCAAAGGCACGCGCTCGGCAAGCTTGAGCTGGCGCGCGAGGATCTTCGGCGTCCGCGTCATCTGCTCGAGGCGGCGGCTGTCGAAACCGGCGGCCTGCGTGGTGCGGAGCAGTTTCAGGCTTTGCGGCAATTCTTCCAGCACCGAACGCGCCAGCGTGCCGGCGAGCGTCGGATAGTCCCAGCTCGTGAGCCAGGCGTCGATTGCGCCGACGTCGTGACCCGTGCTGCGTAACGTCGCGACAACCGCGTCGATCGATTCTTGCGGATACTCCGTAGTGTGCTTGTTGCCGGAAAACCGTTCTTCTTCGTTGTTGACGATCAGGCGCGGACCGTCCCGCTGCGTCACTTCGACGAGTGCGATGCCTGAATTGTGCGTGCCGGGAGCACCTAAGCCCGCAAGATAAACGGTCTCACCGCGTGCGAGCTTGTCGCGCAGGGCTGTGATCCGCGCGTTCGCAAAGTTGGAGCCGAGCTGATGGAAGCCAGCCGCTCCCATCGTCTTCGCCGCCAGCCACCGCGCGGCGCGAAAGCCTGCGGCGGCGAGCCTGCGATGTCGCGGACCAATTCGCGTGTTCGGTTCCAAGTCCAGCGCCTCTGTCAGTGCGATTGCCGATGCATCAATCACACTTGCCAGCGCACAACAATGCTGTTTCGTTGAGGTGGCTTGAACCGAGATGCCGCCGCTGGAGTCCCCGCCAGCCCGGGCATGACGATGGAGTATCGCCAGAGATTAGATTTCCCGTTCTGCCGCTTTCGCAATGGCGAGCGGGTCGGAGCGAGCGGGTCGGAGCGAGCGGCTGCCTAGCCCGCACTCAGGCGCACGCCGGCGCGCAGGAATTTTTGCGGGTCGACTGCGTCGCCGTCGATGCGTGTCTCGTAGTGGAGATGCGGGCCGGTCGAACGGCCGGTCGAGCCAACGGCGCCGATCACCTGGCCGATCTTGACGGTTTCGCCGACCTTGACGTTGATCTCGGACAGGTGGCCGTAGCGGGTGGAAAGGCCGTTGCCGTGATCGACCTCGACCATGCGGCCGTAACCACCGGCCCAGCCCGATGACACCACCTTGCCATTGGCGGTGGCGCGGACGGGATCGCCCATCGCGGCGCGGAAATCGAGGCCGGTATGCATCGCCGGACGGCCGAGGAATGGATCGGTGCGGACGCCGAAGCCCGAGGTGAACTCGACTTCACCGATCACGGGCTTGCGGTAGGGCACCAGCGTCAGCGTGGCGTTCAAGCGCTGCATCTGCGCGCGGGTGATGTTGATGCGGTTGAGTTGTCGCTCGAACGGACCGGCGTCGGCAGGGAGCTTGACGGGCACGAAGGGACCGCCGATCGCCGAGCGCGGGGTGGCGGCTTCGAGTTGTGACATGTTGAGACCGAGGTCGGTGATCACGCCGCGCATCCGGCGCACGCGCGATTCCATCGTCTCCTCGGCCGAGCTTAGCGCTGCCATCTGGCGTCGCTCGACCTGGTCGAGCGAGGTCTGGAGGCGGACCAGGACATTGTCAAAACCCTGGAGCTTGGCGAACTGGTTTACCGGCGGCGCCGTTTTGATCGGGGCGCGGGATTCCAACCGCGCCTCACGATCCGGTGGCGCCACGAAGATCACGGTGTCGCTGATCGGCGAGGGCTTTGGCGTCGCCGTCGATTCCGGCGCGGCATTGCGCGCAGGCGGCCGGATCGAGCCGGTTGTTGCGACATCCGGCATCGAGCCCAGCGCGGTGGCGCGGGCTTCGAGTGCCGTCTGCCGGCGCATGATCTGCTCGAGCTTCTGATCAAACTGCTCCTGGTCCAGGAGCTGCCGGCTGGTGGTGCGGTCGACCTTGGCGCGCAATTCCGCGATCCGGTCCTCATAGGAAAATTGCATCTCGGCCTGGCGGGCGAGCAGCCGGGTCAGGACGTCGTCGCGAAACGCAAAATAGGTCGCGGTTGCGGCCGACCATATGCCGAGCAGGACCACCGAGCCGACCGCAGCCCAGAACAGGACCGGGCCAATGCGGACCTGCTTGCCGGCATGGACGAGGGTGTAGTCGTTCGCGGGCTGCGCGGCTGCTGACGTTGCGGCATGGGGCGCAGGGCGGCGAGGGGAGGTCCGCCCGTGCTCTCGTGGATGATGGTGCTGCTGGTGATGGTCGAAATGGTGACCGGAACGATAGGACATCGGCACTCCCGCGCCGGTCGGATCAAGTTCCGTACGGCCTCAGTTCGGGAGCGATTTGAGCCGGTCATGGTTAATTTTCTGGAAACGCAGCCTGTTGGATCAGACCGACCTCGCGGCGGCCAGGACCTCGTCGGCATGGCCGTCGACCCGCACATTGCGCCAGATCCTGGCGATCCGGCCGTCGGCGCCGAGCAGAACCGTGGTGCGAAGAATCCCAAGGAAGGTCCTGCCATACATGGATTTCTCGCCCCAGGCCCCATACGCCTCCAGCATCTCGTGCTGCTCATCCGAGCCCAGGGGAATGGCGAGCTGATGCTTGTTCCTGAACGATTCCTGCGCCTTCACGGTGTCCCCGGAGACGCCGAGGATCTCGGTGCCGCTCTCGGCAAACGCATCCTTCAGCCGGGTGAAATCGATCGCCTCCTTGGTGCAGCCGGGCGTATCCGCGCGCGGGTAGAAGAACAGCACCAGCTTCTTGCCGGCGAAGTCGGTGAGTGAGACCTCACTTCCTCCGTCGCGGGGCAGGCGGAAGTCGGGCGCCTTGGCACCCTCAAGCAGAGTGGTCGATTTGGTCGCAGCCGACGCAGCGGATTTTAACGATTTCGATGCAGCCTTGTGGGACGGTTTGGTGGATGCGGCTTTGGCCGCTTTGCTCGATTTCTTTGCGACCGCCTTGCGGGCCTTTGCCGCGGGCGGCTTGACCGATGCGACGGCCTTACTGCGGACTGCCGTGGCCCGAGACGATTTGGCCGGAGACGATTTGGCTGTGGTCTTGGAGGATTTCTTGCGCGTTTTCTTGGACATACGCCTTCCTTTCGTCGCTTTCCGGAGCTCAACCATTGTATCAGTGCGGCGCTTGTCGGCGGCGATCGGATTTCTGCCGACTGCTGGGCAAGTGTGATGGCGCGGAAGTATGGTCACAAGGATTTCGATGCGTCATCCGTCCGCTCGCCTAACCTGCTTTGAATGTTCGCTCAAATGTTCACTTGGGGCTGAGGGCGACTAACAGTATTAAGCGAGGATTGGCAGCGATGCGGGCACAGGAGCGCTCGATACAGATCGATGGGCGTGCCTTGGGCGGCGATCAACCTCAGCGCCTGCACCGAGAGGCAATGGCAAAGAATACGTCGTCCCAAGGATCGAGCTCCCAAGGATCGCTCCAAGGTCACAGCCCGAATCCGCGTGCCGACGCCCAGTATCGCGGCTGGGGCGACGATGTCGGCTGGGAGGAGCATGACGAGGCTGCCGGCCATCGCGCGCGGCGGCTGTTGTCGCGCTCAGATTCCGGCCTGCACCGGATCGGTGACTTCTTCGGCCCCAGGCGGCGATCGACTCACGGCGGGCGCTGGGTCAAGCGCATCGCCCTGGTGCTGGGCGTGCTGGCGGCGATTTTCATGAGCTGCTTCGGCGCGCTGTGGTGGCGGCTGGGGGCAGGGCCGATCAATCTCGATATGGCGACACCGTGGCTCGCGACTGCGATCGAGGACAATATCGGCCACGGCAACACGGTTGAGGTCGGCGGCACCCAGATCGAGCGCGCCGGTCCAATTCGAATCGCGGTGCGCATCCGCGACATCATCGTACGCGACCGCGACCATGCGATCGTCGCGAGCGCGCCGAAAGCCGAGGTCAAATTGTCCGGCACCGCGCTGCTGATGGGCCAGCTCCGCGCTGAAAGCCTCAACCTCGTTGATGCCGAACTCGCGATCCGGATCACGCCGGACGGCTATGTGACCGTTTCCGCCGGCGATACCGCCAAGCCGCTCGCGACCGGTGTCGCTTCCAAGCATGAGGCGGGCCTGCCTCCGACATTCCCGCGTCCGGTGCCCCCACCGCCGCCGTTATCGCCACCTTCATCGCCGTCCGTCAGCGTCCCGGCGCCGTCTGAGAGCGCGCAGAGCGGTTTGCTCGCCGGCCTCGACTGGCTCGACAGCCTCAGCCTGACCGGTCTCGACGGTCAGAACCTCAACGAGATCGGCCTGAAGAACGGCAACCTTGTCGTCGACGATCAGCAGCGCGGCGGCAAATGGACCTTCGAAAATATCAGCCTGAGCCTGCGGCGGCCGAGCGGCGGCGGCGTGGCGCTGAGCGTCGGCGAAGAGGGCGCCCGTCCATGGTCGCTGCGCGTAGCGGTCGGACCGCTGAGGGATGGCGTGCGGGCGGTCGACCTGCGCGCCGACAAGCTGCCGTCCGCCAATATCCTGCTGGCGCTCAGGGTGAAGGATCTCACCTACGATGCCGAGCTGCCGCTGTCCGGCGACCTAAAGGGTGAACTCGGGCGCGACGGCCTGCCGACCTATTTCCGCGGCAAGATCACCGCCGGCCCCGGCAACCTGATCGACACCGATACACCGGACTATCCGATGGCGATCGATTCGGCCGAAGTGAATGTCGAATGGGACGCTGGACGCCGCGTGCTGCTGGCGCCGTTCAAGATCGTCTCCGGCGCCAACCGCGTCACGCTGCTCGCTCATCTCGAGCCGCCGAATGACGACATCAACGACTGGCAGCTCGGCCTGAGCGGCGGCACCATCCTGCTCGCGGGCATCGACAACGAGCCGCCGCTGATCTTCAACCGCATCGCCGTTGGCTTCCGTTTCGACACCGACAAGAAGCGTGTGCTGCTGACGCAGGCCGATATCAGCAATGGCGAGATCGGCATCGCCGGCACCGGCAGCATCGACTATTCCGGCGAACCGCGGCTGCAGCTCGGTTTTGCGGGCACGCCGATGTCGGCCTCCGCGCTGAAGCGAGTCTGGCCCGCGCTAGTCGTGCCGGAACTGCGCGAATGGGTGATCGAGCGGATCGAGCGCGGCACGCTCCAGCGCATCGAGATCGGCGTCAACTCGCCGGTGCGCAACCTGTCGCGCAAGGGGCCTCCGATCCCGGATGACGGGCTTGCCGTCAACATCGTCGCGAGCGGTGTAGCGGTGCGTCCGGTGGACGAGATGCCCGTGGTTCATGACGCGGATTTGCGGGCGCGGGTGACGGGCCGCACCGCCACCGTCAATATCGCCCAGGGCATCGTCGACACGCCGGGTGGGCGCAAGATCACGCTGTCCGACTTCTCTTTCGAAGTCCCGGACATGGTACCGAAACCCTCGCCGGCGAAGATCCGGTTCCGCGTCGATTGTTCAGTGCCGGCTTGCGCTGAAATCCTCGCCTCCGATCGCCTCAGCGATGTCTCGGGGACGACATTTGTCGATCCCAATGCGAGCAAGGGAACGGTCTCGGCCACGATCAATCTCGGCCTGCCGGTCAAGGGCGTGCTGACCAAGGAGGACACCACTTACGCCGTCACCGCCGATCTCGGCAGCGTCGCGATCGACAGGCTGGTGATGAACCAGAAGCTCGAGGCCAACGCGCTGAAGGTCGTTGCCAACAATGCGGGCTATCAGGTCAAGGGCGACGTCAAGATCAACGGCCAGCCGGCTTCGCTGGATTACCGCAAGCCGAGCGAGGGCGATGCCGATATCAAGCTGCAGTCAACGCTTGACGATGCCGGCCGCGCGCGACTCGGGCTCGACCTCGGATCCGCGGTGAGCGGCGCAATCCCGGTGAAGGTCGTGGGCAAAATTGCGAGCAGCAGCGATCACGACACCAAGCTCGGCGTCGAGGCGGATCTGACCCAGCTCCGGCTCGACAACATCCTACCGGGTTGGGTGAAGAGTCCCGGCAAGTCGGGCAAGGTCACCTTCAACGTGGTGCAGAAGCCGCAATCGACGCGCTTTGAGGACATCGTCGTCGATGGCGCGGGCGCGTCGATCAAGGGATCGGTGGAGGTCGACCAGAACGGCGATCTCATGAACGTCAACTTCCCGACCTATTCGCCCTCGGAAGGTGACAAGACCACGCTGCGCGCCGACCGCGGGCCCGACGGCGTCTTGAAGGTCTCCATGCGCGGCGACGTGTTCGATGGCCGCGGCTTCCTGCGCACGGCGATTTCGGGCCGCGATGACCCGAAGAACAAGACCAAGAATATCGATTACGACATCGACCTCAAGCTCGGCGCGGTTGCCGGCTTCAATGGCGAAGCGTTGCGCAGCGTCGATGCGAAGGTGTCCAAGCGCAACGGCGCCTTCAAGAGTTTTGCGCTGACAGGCAAGATCGGGCGCGATACGCCCGTGACCGCCGATCTGCGCGGCCGCCAGCAGGGGCGCGAGGTGGTCTACCTGCAGACCAATGACGCCGGCGCATTCTTCCGCTTCACCGATTTCTATTCGAAGATCGTGGGTGGCCAGCTCACGCTCGCGATGGAGCCGCCGGCGGCGGAGCCGAGCCCCAAGGAAGGACTGATCAACATCCGTGACTTCTCCGTCAAAGGTCAACCCGAGCTCGACCGGATTGCAGCCGGCGGTGCGCCCGGCACGACGAGCGGTGTCGCGTTCAGCGCCTTGCGCGCCGAGTTCACGCGGCAGAGCGGACTGCTCACGATCCGCGATGGCGTCGTGAAGGGGCCGGCGATCGGCGCGACCATCGAAGGCAGCATCGACAACAACGCCAACCAGGTGCGTATGAGCGGCACCTTCGTGCCGATGTACGGGCTGAACAACATGTTCGGCCAGTTGCCGGTGATCGGCCTGGTCCTCGGCGGCGGGAGCAATGAGGGCTTGATAGGCGTGACCTACGAGGTCGTGGGCACACCGGCGCAACCGGTGTTGCGGGTCAATCCCATCTCGGCGATCTTTCCCGGCGTGACGCGGAAGATCATGGAATTCAATACCGGCAAGCAGAACAACCAGATAGAATTCCCGCCGAACAACTGAGCGGCTTGCGGCCTCCCGTTCCTGGCCCGCCAAGCTCAAGCCGCGCGTTTCGTCGCTTAAGCCAGAATGTCCGGAATCCACACGCCCAACCGGGGCGTGCGGCGGATATGCCTGCATCGACCAGATGTCTCTGAGCGGACATGCGTTGATCTGGATCAATGAAGGCCATGCCGCGGCGGTTCTCTCTCTCTTGGGCAGCCCCTCAGGATCCGGCGCCGGACCTGCGCCTTGGCGGGACGAGAACCTAGTTTCCAGCGAGAAGGCTCTCTATCGCCCCTGCGGATTTGAGCGCGGCGGCGAACGCCGGGCGACAATGCTGCGCTACAGCACCGAGACTGCCGCGCCGATTGATAATCGGCTCACTCGATAAGACGGAGTCAGGAGGAAACGATGGCAAACACGTTGTCTGATAAAGAGCGGGCAATGATGGATGCGTATTGGCGAGCGTCCAACTATCTTTCGGTCGGTCAGATCTATCTCTACGACAACCCGCTGCTTAAGCAGCCGCTCACGAAGGAACACATCAAGCCGCGGCTTCTCGGTCACTGGGGGACCTCACCCGGTTTGAACTTCATCTACGTTCACTTGAATCGTATCATCAAGAAACACGACCTCGACATGATCTACATCACGGGCCCCGGGCACGGCGGCCCCAGTCTGGTCGCGCATGCCTATCTCGAGGGAACCTACAGCGAGGTCTACCCGAACATCTCGCCCGACGAGCAGGGCATGAAGCGGCTGTTCACCCAGTTCTCGTTCCCCGGCGGTATTCCTAGTCATGTGGCGCCGGAGACCCCGGGTTCAATTCACGAAGGCGGCGAGCTCGGGTACGCGCTGTCGCATGCCTATGGGGCTGCCTTCGACAATCCAGATCTGATTGTTGCCTGCGTTGTCGGCGACGGCGAAGCGGAGACGGGACCGCTGGCAACGAGCTGGCATTCCAACAAGTTCTTGAATCCGGCGACCGACGGCGTGGTTTTGCCGATCCTCCATTTGAACGGTTACAAGATTGCCAATCCCTGCATTCTCGCCCGCATCAGCCATGAAGAGCTGGATCAGTTGTTTCGCGGCTACGGCTACACGCCCTATTTTGTCGAGGGGGATGAGCCGGAAAAAATGCACGAACTGATGGCCTCCACGCTCGACAAGATCACCGACGAAATTCAGCGGATAAAGGCGGATGCGCGACGCAGCGGCTTTAGGGAGCGGCCACGCTGGCCGATGATCGTGCTGCGCACCCCCAAGGGCTGGACTTGTCCGAAGGAAATCGATGGCAAGCGGACCGAGGGCTACTGGCGCTCCCATCAAGTGCCGATGGGCGCGATGCACGAGAACAACGCCCATGTCCGCCTGCTTGAAGAGTGGATGAAGAGCTACCGACCCGCGGAGCTTTTCGACGACGGCGGGCGGCTTCGCCCCGAGTTGGCTGACCTTGCTCCTCGAGGAACGCGTCGCATGAGCGCCAATCCGCACACCAATGGCGGATTACTTCTGCGTGAACTGCGACTGCCGGATTTCCGCGAATATGCAGTCGAGGTGCGCGAGCCCGGCGCCGCTATCGCAGAGTCCACGCGGATCATGGGGCGGTTTCTGCGCGACGTGATGAAGCTCAATATGGAGCATCGGAATTTCCGGCTTTTCAGTCCGGATGAGAACAACTCAAACCGATGGCAAGACGTGCTGGAGGTCACCAACCGTGCCTGGGTCGCGGAAACCTATCCGTGGGACGACCATCTGGCGCCGGATGGGCGTGTAATGGAAATGCTCAGCGAGCACCAGTGTCAGGGGTGGCTCGAGGGCTATCTGCTGACCGGTCGGCACGGCTTCTTCTCGTGCTATGAGGCGTTCATCCACATCATCGATTCCATGTTCAACCAGCACGCCAAGTGGTTGAAGGTCTGCAGCCACATCCCCTGGCGACGCCCTATCGGTTCCCTGAACTATCTTTTGTCCAGCCATGTCTGGCGCCAGGACCACAACGGTTTCAGCCATCAAGACCCCGGGTTCATCGATCATGTCGTGAACAAGAAAGCTGAAGTCATCCGGGTGTATCTGCCACCCGACGCGAATTGTCTGCTCTCTGTCACTGACCATTGCCTGCGCAGCCGGAACTACGTCAACGTCGTCGTCGCGGGCAAGCAGCCTGCTCCTCAGTGGCTGACAATGAACGAGGCGGTCAAGCACTGCGAAGCTGGATTAGGCATCTGGCAGTGGGCCAGCAACGACAAGGGTGGCGAGCCCGATGTCGTGATGGCTTGTTGTGGTGACGTGCCGACTCTGGAGACGCTTGCCGCCGTCGACCTGCTTAGACGGCATGCGCCCGATCTCAAGGTGCGCGTCATCAACATTGTCAATCTGATGAAACTGCAGCCACCGAGCGAACACCCGCACGGTCTCTCGGATCAGGATTTCGATGCGTTGTTCACCACGGACAAGCCGATCATCTTTGCCTTCCATGGTTATCCCTGGCTGATTCACCGATTGACCTACCGGCGCACCGGCCATGACAATCTCCATGTGCGCGGCTACAGGGAGGAGGGTACCACCACGACTCCGTTCGACATGTGCGTGCTCAACGATCTCGATCGCTTCCACCTCGTGGCTGACGTCATTGACCGTGTGCCAAAGCTCGGATCGCGGGCGGCTTATGCCAAGCAGGCGATTCGCGACAAGCTCATCGATCACAAGGCATACATCGCCCGGTATGGGGACGATATGCCCGAGATCACGGGCTGGAGATGGGGGAACGAGGCAGCGTCCACCGCGGTTCGTTCCACAGAGGCGGATAACGTCTAACCCGGTCGGCGGGAGACGAACGTGAAGGTGTTCGCGATGTCGTCTCACAAGACCCGCCGGGCGGTTCCGGCGGGTAGGTCCTTGGGTCAAGAGGAGGGTGATCCATGCCGCAACCCGAGAGCAAACGCATCAACCGCGACCAGTACGACGCCGTCCTTTTTGACCTCGATGGTGTATTGACGGATACGGCCAATCTCCACGCGACCTGTTGGAAGCAGATGTTCGATGAGTATCTGCTGGAGCGTGCGAGGCAGACGGGGACAGCATTTCGTCCGTTCGACATCGACGCCGACTACCGGCTGCACGTGGATGGCAAACCCCGTTACGATGGCGTGCGTGATTTCCTGAGATCGCGCGGCATCGAACTTCCCGAGGGAGACCCAGGGGACCCTGCACAAGTCGAGACAGTGTACGGGCTCGGAAACCGCAAGGACGACCTGGTGGACCGCGCGATCGTGGAGGTTGGCGTAGAGCCTTACGCCGGAAGTCTGCAATTCATCCATCAGCTCCGCCGCAATGGCTTCAAGATTGCTGTAGTCACCTCGAGTCAAAACTGCGTGTCTGTCCTGAGGGCGGCTGGGCTGGACGAGTTCTTCGAGGTGCGGGTCGACGGCAACGTGATCCTGGAGCAACGTCTCTCCGGAAAGCCGGCTCCGGACACATTCCTGCTCGCGGCAAGGCTCCTCGGCGTTGAACCGATACGGACGATCGTGATCGAGGATGCCATTTCGGGAGTCCAAGCCGGATCCAATGGAAACTTTGGGCTGGTGATCGGTGTCGCTCGCAAGGGAAATGCGGATGAGCTGAAGCATCATGGTGCTCATCTGGTAGTCGGCGACTTGGCCGAACTAACCGATTGATCAATGCCAAATGCTGCCTTGGGAGAAACAGCCCGATGCTACACCATGAACGGCTCCGGCCCCCATCGCGCGATTATCCGGCCGATGAGTGGAACGTTATCGAAAGGTCCTTTCGACCGGATTTTCTGGCCCAGCTCGAAACGATGCTGGCTCTCGGCAATGGATATGTTGGCCTGCGCGGCGGCCCGGAGGAAGGCGGCCCGAACGTCGAGAACGGCACATTCATCAACGGGTTTTATGAAACCTGGCCTATCGTCTACGGAGAAGACGCTTTTGGCTTCGCCAAAACTGGCCAGACGATCTGCAACGTGACGGACAGCAAGATCATCAAGCTCTTCGTGGACGACGAACCGTTCTGGTTACCCAATGCACAGCTCCTGGCTTACGATCGGCGTCTCAACATGAAGGCCGGCACACTCGATCGGACCGTGCTCTGGGAGACACCCTCCGGCAAGCAGGTGTCGATCACGTCCCGGCGTCTGGTCTCCTTCGCGAACAGGCATGTGGTCGCTATCTCGTATCGTGTGACACTCGTCGATGCTCAGGCATTTGTCGTAATTTCCTCGGAGATGGCTACCAATAAACCAAGCGACGGCGGCAATCGCGATGATCCGCGCCTGGCAAGAGCGTTTTCCGGGCGAGTACTTCATCCACAAACCAACTACTCCAAAGATCAGCGCATCGTGTTGTGCCATGCGACGGAAAAGAGCCGCTGTATGTTGGCATGTGCGACGGACCACACGATGGAGAGTTGCTGCTCGCACTCGCATAAGGCCGCCTGCACCCCTGAGTTCGGCCAGGTTGCTTACACGGTTGATGCCAAGCCCGGCTGTCCGATCCAGCTCACCAAGTACATGGTCTATCACACCTCCCAGACGGCATCCGCCGAAGAGCTCTGCGGCCGCGCTGAATGGACATTGGATCGGGTCGTGACCCAGGGATTCCAGCCGCTGCTGGCCTCTCAAGGGCAGTACATGGACGATTTTTGGCGCCGAAGCGATGTTCATATCAAGGACATCAGTGAACACCGAGCAAAGCGCAGCACCGTAGAGATCCAGCAAGCGATCCGCTTCAATCTATTTCATATTCTGCAAGCCTCCGCTCGCGCGGAGGGAGCGGGCGTGCCGGCGAAAGGACTTACCGGACAGGCTTATGAAGGACACTACTTCTGGGATGCGGAAATCTACGTGTTGCCGTTTCTGATCTATACGTCCCCGCGGATCGCAAGGAACCTTCTGGCGTTTCGTTACAAAATGCTCCCTCAGGCGCGGGCACGCGCGAGAGAATTGGGCCATCGAGGGGCGATGTACCCCTGGCGCACGATCAGCGGAGAGGAAGCATCCGCATACTACGCCGCGGGCACCGCGCAATACCACATCAACGCCGACATTATGTACGCATTGCGCAAGTACGTGCAGGCGACGGGTGACGACGCGTTCCTGCGAAAGTATGGAGCCGAAATGCTCGTTGAAACAGCCCGACTGTGGCTGGACCTTGGCTTCTATTCGGACGCAAAGGGAGGACAGTTTTGCATCAACGGTGTCACTGGGCCTGATGAATACAACGCGGTCGTAAACAACAACGCCTATACGAACTTGATGGCTCGCGAAAACCTTCGTTACGCCGCCGAGGTTGTCGAAGTTCTACGTGCAGCAGAACCAGACGCATACGACGAGCTTGCGCGAAAAACCGCGCTCGATCTCTCCGAGGTGAGCGCATGGATGCGAGCGGCGGAGAACATGTATGTGCCGTCGGACGAAACGCTGAAGGTTATTCTTCAGGATGACAACTTTCTCGACAGGGAGCCGTGGGATTTCCGCAACACACCGCGCGAGCACTATCCGCTGCTGCTGTTTTATCACCCGCTGAACATCTACCGAAAGCAGGTGATCAAGCAGGCAGATGTGGTGTTGGCGATGTTCCTGTTGGGCGACGCCTTCTCGTCAGAAGTCAAGAAGCGCAACTTCGATTTCTACGATCCATTGACGACAGGCGACTCGTCACTGTCCTCCTGCGTCGAGGCAATCATTGCCGCCCAAGTCGGCGACATGGACAAAGCAATCCGGTACGGCATGGCGGCCCTGCTGATGGACCTGGCCGATGTGGGAGGCAACGTGAAGGATGGTTGCCATATCGCCTCTATGGGCGGCACGTGGATGATGCTCACCTACGGTTTTGGCGGGATGCGGGACGATGATGGAACGTTATCGTTCTGGCCACGCCGTGCGCCCGAGGAAAACGCAATCCTTCGATTCCCCATAACCTACCGTGACCAGTTGCTGGAGGTCGAAATTGGCCTGGAGACGGTGGAGTACGCGTTGCGTGAAGGTGAACGCCTCGTGATCCGCCACGAGAAGCAAGAGGTGGAGCTGACACGGGAGCATCCGGTGGCCGTTCGGCCGGTTTCGAGAAGGTGAGCGAGCCTGGATGACGAGATAGGCCACGGCAACCGGAAACGGACGCGGCCTAAACGCCCGGGCGGAGGTGAGAAGCAATCACGCCTCTGCTGCCCTCAACCACGGTGCCTTTGTTTTCCTGAAATCCTGCCACGCGTTTCGCAGGCGCGCCTCAACGCCGATCGATGCGTGTGCCTGCCAGCCGGTTATGGCGGCTGCAGCGGTGCCGCTTTGGGAGAACTCGTCACCGAGCTCAGCGAAAAGACCGTCTGTGATCGCCATGTCGTTAAAGGAACCAAGTTCCTCCTGCAGGTCGGCCAGCCCGCGAGAGAATCGCCTGACGGACTTTCGCTCTCCATACAGCGGTAACAGGAAGTCGGCGACGTAGCGCAGTCGCTTCGCAGCGAGCCTCAACCGGTGCAGTTTTTCCGCCGGAAGCGATTTGAAGCGGCGGCCGCGCTTGAGCACTTTCGCATGCTGCTCCGACAGGATGCGTCCGGCAAAGTTGATGGCGGGCTCGACCAGTCGTCCAAGGTCTTCGGGTGAGACGTCGCTGCGCCACCCCCTGGCCTCAATCCAGCCGCCGAGGCCGATCAGGAAACTTGAGCAGCGGCGGTCGGCCAGCGCGAGACGTACCTTCTGGTAGGCGGCAGATCGGCGTTTCTCTGCGAGCTGTTCCAGGGCATCAAAGCCCGCGACCGAGGGACAGGCCTGCGCGATGGTCGGCAGCGTGCCCCGTTGAAACATATCCCAATCGCGTGCACGGGAAAGGTTTCGTGCCAGCCACCTTGCTTCCGACCGGAACGAGTCGAGGTTGCCCAACGGCCCAACGGATCGCATCAAGTCCAGAGCCGCGCGCAGGCGGCGCAGCGACACGCGAAGCTGATGGACTCCCTCAGGATCGCGACCGTCCTCGGCGGCCGCGACAGACCCAAGAAGATGGTGGAGGCAGGAGCGCAGTATCTTTGCGAAGGCCTCATCGAGCGATATTGACGGATCGAGGCGAAGCTTTCGTGGCTTCCGCAGGGCGGGGGACGCGTTGGCCGCGAGCTCAAAGCCGCGCGCCGACTTGCTGCGGATTGACGGTCGCACGGACCCATGGTCCGCGAGCCGAAGTGCGAGGTCGTAAATCGCGCTGGCGCTTCCAGCCTTGAGCTCCAATTCGATTTCGCTCACAGGCATCGATTGATCGCCCGACTTCAGCACTCCCTGGTCGAAAGCGACCTCGATCGTTCCGGATGGCAGCTCAACGATGCGCGTGTGCCGGTGGATATCCGCGGTGAAGATTGCCTCGAGCTGATGACGTCTAAGGTCCGAGCGAAGTTTGGGTGGGATGAAGGGGATCGCCAGTTCGACATCGGGAGCAATGGAAGGGATATTTGCCTCCCACTCGCCGCGCCGGAGCGGATCGTCTCCGAGTTCGGCTTTCACGGTCTGCACGAACCGTGCGCCGTTCTGACGAACCCGCAGGCTTAATCCATTTCGTCTCAGCGTCTGCTCGGGCGTATCGTAATAGACGGACTTGAGGTGTTTTCGTGTGCCCTTGTTGCGCGCGTTCGTCGCGATGATCGGAGCGGCGTTGAAATCCGCCATGCGATCAGCATCAACCAGAAGCTTGAGCTCGATCTCGCTGCCGCCAAGCGTAGCACCGTTTTGCGCAGGGATTTCTGACGTTGCGTCATTCCTCTGATATTGCGCCTGATGAAGTGGATCGTTCGGCGGTTCCTGCGAACGAAGCTCCGCGACGCCATGTTGCCGGCCGGCAACAGAGTCGTTCGGCCTTTTGTTGTCCTGTGTGGCAATGGTGCCATCAAGCCCGTGGGCGGCGCGTGCACTTTCCCGGGCGGGCTCTGGCGTATCAGTTTCTGACATGTACGATTGTGTGACGGTTGGATGACGATTCGATAACACATCGCGGCGCGATCCAAAAGGAGAACGACATCAATCTCCCCCGGGGAGCTCATCCGTTTGGGTGAGCCAGATCAAGCTGGTTTTTTCGGCTCGAAATCCAGTCCGGTCCTCCCGATGGAACCGACGCATCGTCACAAAGGTCAGCGAGGTTTACGCTATGCTTGCCGAAGTTCTTTCTGGTATTGGAGACGCTGAGAAGCCACGCATGCGATGGTGAACCCCAGATCGTGATCAGCACCACGCAACATGTTCCAATCTCTGTGCTGCGCAGGAAGCCAGTCAAAGGCTGAGTGACGTCGCTATCTGGAGAAATGAGACCAAGTCTTGCGGGGGCGCTGACATCCGCGTTGGGCCCTGAGCCAAACCGTGCTCGAGCTTTCACCTGTCTGATCGCACGCACCGCTAATTTAGCGTATTGTGGAATTAGGTTTAGGCCAGTTGCACTGGAGCAATTAGACGTGCTTTGCGCAGGTGGGAGATCGAGATGGATGATCGAACCATGCGAGTGGCGCTGGAGCGCCATTGGGATGCTTCAGACGCGAGCGATTTCCAGGTCGAGCATGAAATCTATCACGAGGACGCTGTGCTTGATTATCCGCAATCTGGCGAGCGGATCCGCGGACGGCACAACATTCAAGAGAGCCGATTCCTTCAGCCAAACAAGAAGCGTTTTACGGTCCGTCGAATTGTCGGCAGCGGCGATCTCTGGATCGCAGAATTCGTACTTACCTATGACGGCACACCGTCCTACACGGTGAGCATCATGGAATTCCGCGAAGGGCTGGTGTCCCACGAAACGCAATATTTCGCCGATCGATTTGACCCGTCGCCTTCGCGTGCGCATCTTGTCGAGCGAGTAGGCGAAGTCACATCCTTCTAGATGTCTGGACTTCGCTCTATCTCCTCGCAACGAGAGTGGCTCACGCGGCGCGAACGCCGGCGAGGAAGGTCGAGACTTCGCCGGAGAGCTGTTCGGCCTGCTTGGACAGGTTGCTGGCTGCGGTCAGAACGAGGCCCGCGGCGTTGCCGGTCTCGTTGGCGGCAGCGCTCACGCCGCCGATATTGGTCGTGACCTCCTGGGTCGCTTCCGCCGTCTGCGACACGCTGCGCGCGATTTCGGCGGTTGCCGCGCCCTGTTGCTCGATCGCGGAGCCGATCGAGGTGGCGATGGTGCTGACTTCCTCGATCGTGGCGGTGATGCCGTCGATCGCCTCGACGGCTTCCTTGGTCGCGCCCTGGATCTGCGCGATGCGCGTGCCGATCTCCTTGGTGGCTTCCGCGGTCTGGCTTGCGAGGCTCTTGACCTCGGAGGCGACCACGGCAAAGCCGCGGCCGGCTTCACCGGCGCGCGCGGCTTCGATGGTGGCGTTGAGCGCCAGCAGGTTGGTCTGTTCGGCAATGCTGGAGATCAACTCGGCGACATGCTCGATCTGCTGGGCGCCATCGGCGAGCGCCCGCACGATGGTATCGGTGCGGCGCGCGCTTGCGACGGCGCGGCCGGTGACATTGGCCGACTGGGCGACCTGGCGGCTGATCTCGGAGATCGAGGAGGACAATTCCTCGGCCGCCGAGGCCACGGTCTGCACCCGGGAGCTTGCCTCCGTTGCCGCCGAGCCGACCACCGAGGCCCGGTGATTGGTGCCCTCGGCGGTTGCGGACATCGACTTTGCGGTGGCCTCCAATTCGCTGGATCCCGACGCCATCAGTCCGACGAGCTGGCCAACCGATGCATCGAAGCGATCGGCGAGGGCGATCAAGGCGTCGCGCTTTTCCTTCTCGCTCCGCTCCTTGGTTGCATCCTGTTCCGCTTCCAGCGCCCGTGCGGTGATCGCGGTCTGCCGCAGCACCTCGAGCGTTTCCGCCATGCGCCCGATCTCGTCGCCGCGGCCGGTCTCCTCGACCGCTTCGTCGAGCGAGCCTTCGGCAATGCGCTGCATCCGGTTCTTCTGGCGATCGAGCGCTCCGACCACGTCGCGGGCAATCAGCCATGACAACAGCCCCATCAGCAGCATCAGGCCGCCGCCGACCGCGCCGAGCTCCAGCAGCAGCGCATTCACGTCGGCGTCGATATCATCGACATAGAGCCCGTAGCTCATGACGATGTTCCACGGCTCGAAGCCGCGAGCAAAGATCATTTTCCGCAACGGCACGGTCCCGCCGGGGCGTGGATAAAGATAGGATGTGGTCCCGCCTTCCAGTTTCTGCCGGGCGGCGCCTATAATGGCGTCGGCAATCAGGACGCCATTGGAATCGATTGCACCGGTGATTTTGCCTTCGAGCTGGGGATTGGCGGCGTTCAATAAGATCGAAGTGTCGGCATTGTAAGTGACGGAATAGCCTTGGCCGTTGTTGAAGGTCATTTTCCGGCCGCGCTGGCGAAACTGCACCTTGGCCTCGGCGACCGTCATCTTCCCTGCGGCGACGTCGTCCTGCAGCGACTGCGCCACGCCGTAAAGCAGGTCGACCGCCGTCCGCATCTGTGCGACGCGATCGTCCAGCATGCGGCTTCGGCTGAGCCAGGCCGATCCCGCGACGATCGCGAACACGGTCAGTGCCGCGAGAGCCACGATGCTGGCGAGTTTGGTGCGGATCGTCAGTCGGCTGAGAATGTTCATTGCGGCCTCTGCGGAAAATCGTGTCCCGAGGCATAACAGGAACTGGCTTACCAATAGTGAATACGGCGCCATCAAGGGGATACCTCTGGGACGCGCTCGATCAGCGGCGCAGCGCCGGCACGACCAGGAATGGGATCATTCCGAGGATCACGCTGACCAGAGCGAATGCGATCACCGGGTTGTAGCTGTGGGCGAAGTCGTGAATCAGGCCGCCGGCCCAGGACCCGAACGCGGAGCCGAGCCCGCTGCCGATCGAGATGGTGCCATAGATGGTGCCGACCCGCTTGCCGCGGAAAATCTTCATCGCGGTGGCCGTGATCAGCGGGCCGCGCGAGCCGATCATGCTGCCGAAGGTGACGACGAAGCCGGTGAGCAGCCAGACGTTCGGATACCACTGCAGCAGCCAGAGCAGGATGATGCCGACGATCGAGATTCCATAGCTGAGCAGGACCGACGGTCGGCGGCCGATGATGCTGTCGAGTTCGGACACGCCGAGCATGCCGAACAGCAGCACGACGCCGCTGAACCCCCAGGCGGTCGCGGCCTGCAGCGGTGGAAAGCCCGCGTCGATCAGATAGGCAACGATTTGCGCCGAGATCGCATACATGCCGATCGCGGTGAAGAAGAAGGTCGCAAACAGCGCCCAGAAGGCGTGATGACGCATTGCGCCGAGCAGCGTCCAGCCTTGGTCGACGACGTCAGGATCGGCCTTCTTCACCACATGCGGCGAGCCGCGCGAGAACCGCCGCCACGGCAACAGCAATAGCGGCACCAGCAGGCACAGCGCCGTGATGCCGAAGATCTGGTAGGCGCCGCGCCAGCCGACGCCATCGATCAAAAGCTGCGAGGCCGGAAGCAGCACAAGCACGCCGGCGCCGGCCGCGGAATAGACCACCGCCATCGCGGTCGGCAGGCGAGGTCCGAACCACCGGCCGAGCAGGATCGAGTTCGG
This sequence comes from Bradyrhizobium sp. Leo78, assembly GCF_059512425.1. Taxonomy (NCBI): domain Bacteria; kingdom Pseudomonadati; phylum Pseudomonadota; class Alphaproteobacteria; order Hyphomicrobiales; family Nitrobacteraceae; genus Bradyrhizobium; species Bradyrhizobium sp. Leo78. The sequence goes on along the minus strand of NZ_JCAMOT010000008.1, from coordinate 6,600 downwards.
CACATTGCCGATGAAGGCGATACCGATTCCGACGCAAAGGCCGATGCTGAACTGCAACTGCCAGAGATATTGCGCATGCGCCGCGACCAGGAATGAGCCGCCGAGCAGCAGCAGTCCCAGCGCATAGACGGCTCGCGGCCCCGAATGGTCGAACAGGCGCCCGATCAGTGGCGCGGTCAGGCCGCCGGCAAGCCAGGTCAGCGAATAGACCGAAACGGTCTGTGCGCGGTCCCAGCCGAAGCTTTCAGAGATTGGTTTCAAGAAGACAGTGAAGCTTTCGCCGAGGCCGCGGCCGATCAGCGCGAGCACAAAGCACAGCGCGAGCACATTGAGCGCGACGCGCGTCGGCGGCTTCGCTGCAACTTCCTCCCCGGGCGTATTCTTGTCCATGCGAAGAGGGAGCGCGTTTCCGCAGCTCCCCACAAGTCGCAAAAAGCGAATGCGCCTATGCAGCCTTCAACAGGACGTGCCGCTTCTTGCCGAGCGACAGCTTGATCACGCCTTCCGCGGTGAGATCCGACGGCGTCAGCAGCATCTTTTCGTCGGTGACGGCGACGTCGTTGACGCGTAATCCGCCGCCCTTGATCTGGCGCCGCGCCTCGCCGTTGGAGGCGACAAGGCCGGCCTTCACATAGGCGGCCAGCACGCCGATGCCGGCATCCAGCTCGCCGCGCGGAATTTCGATCGTGGGTAGCGTCTCCGCCAGTGCACCTTCCTCGAAGGTGCGTCGCGCGGTTTCAGCCGCCTCGTTTGCGGCATCGGGGCCATGGAGCAGGGCGGTCGCTTCCGTCGCCAGCACCTTCTTGGCTTCGTTGATCTCGGAGCCTTGCAGTGCCTCCAGTTTCCCGATCTCACTCATTGAAAGCGTCGTGAAGAGTTTCAGGAAGCGTCCGACGTCGGCGTCTTCCGTGTTGCGCCAGTACTGCCAGTAATCGTAGGGGCTGAACTGGTCGGCGTTCAGCCAGACCGCGCCGGCGGCGGTCTTGCCCATCTTGGCGCCGGAAGCCGTGGTCAACAGCGGTGTCGTCAATGCGTAGAGCTGATGAGTGCCCATGCGGCGGCCAAGGTCGACACCGGTGACGATGTTTCCCCATTGATCGGAGCCGCCCATCTGTAGATTGCAACCGTAGCGACGTGCCAGTTCCACGAAGTCGTAGGACTGCAGGATCATGTAGTTGAATTCGATGAAGCTCATTTCCTGGTCCCGATCGAGACGGAGCTTGACCGAGTCCATGGAAAGCATGCGGTTCACGGAAAAGTGCCGACCGATATCCCGCAGCATTTCGATGTAATTGAGCTTGGTCAGCCACTCCGCATTGTCGGCCATCACGGCATCGGTCTTGCCGTCTCCGAACGTCAGGAAGCGTTTGAAGACGTGCTTGATGGATTCCTTGTTGGCGTCGATTTGCTCGATGGAGAGAATTTGACGCGTTTCGTCCTTGCCCGAGGGGTCGCCGACGCGCGTGGTGCCGCCGCCCATCAACGTGATCGGTTTGCCGCCTTTGGTTTCCTGCAGCCAGTGCAGCATCATGGCCGACAACAAATGGCCGATATGCAGGGATGGGGCCGTGCAGTCGTAGCCGACATAGGCCACGACGTCTCCCTTGGCGGCGAGCGCGTCGATGCCCGCCGCGTCCGACACCTGATGAATGAAGCCGCGCCACTGCAGCTCATTCATAAAATCCGATTTAAATGTAGTCATTTGTCGGCGACTCTGATCATGCTTGTTTTACGGTATTTGCATCCAGTTGGGGAACCCCGACCGAACGGACTGCCGCCGCAGGGGGCGCTGTGGCATTATAAGATGTGCTTGTTTGATACAAGCCGGGCGTCAGGGCAGGACAAGAGGCGTCGAAGGCTGCAGGCATGATGTTGACCGCACTCGGTCTGATGAGCGGGACCTCGCTCGACGGGGTTGACGTCGCACTGATCGAAACCGACGGAAAGCAGGTCAAGTCGTTCGGGCCGTCCGGCTACCGGTCCTACACCAATGCCGAGCGCAGCCTGCTGCGCCAAGCACTTACCGAGGCCGTCCATCTATCGCACCGTGACGCCCGGCCCGGGATCCTGGCCGACGCCGAACGTGCCGTGACGCTGGCGCATGCCGAGGCGGTTGCCGCCTTCACCGCACAGAATCGCATCACGCCGGAAGATATCGACATTGTCGGTTTCCACGGTCAGACCGTGCTGCACCGGCCGGAGCGCCGATTGACGGTGCAGATCGGCGATGCCGCGGCGCTGGCGAAAATGGTCCACATTCCCGTGATGCATGATTTTCGCGCCGCCGATGTCGAGGCCGGCGGGCAGGGCGCGCCCCTCGTGCCGGTCTATCACCGGGCACTGGTGCAATCCGTGCAGCGCGAGGGGCCGACCGTGGTGGTCAATGTCGGCGGGGTCTCCAACATCACCTATATCGACGGCACTGACACGCTGATCGCCTGCGACACCGGTCCCGGCAACGCGCTGCTCGACGACTACATGTTCCGCGTCATGAGCCAGCCGTTCGATTGCGACGGCCGGTTTGCCGCGCAGGGCAGGGCCGATGAGGCCTGGATTGCGCGCGCGCTGGAATTGCCCTTTTTCGCGCTGCCGCCGCCGAAATCGCTGGACCGTAATGATTTCGCCGCATTGAAGCTCGGGGACGTCACGCCCGCCGATGGCGCGGCGACGCTGACCGCCTTCACTGCGGCCACGATCGCCCGCGTGCTGCCGCTATTGCCGAAGGTGCCGAAGAGCTGGATCGTTGCCGGCGGCGGCGCGCGCAATCTGACCATGCTGCGGATGCTGCGCGAGCGGGTTGCGCCCGCGACCGTCGAAGCAGCCGATGCGCTCGGCTGGTCGCCGGACGCGATCGAGGCGCAGGCCTTCGGCTTCCTTGCCGTGCGCGGGATGAAGGGCCTGCCGCTCAGCTATCCCGCCACGACCGGCGTGCCTATTCCTATGACCGGGGGCATCATCGTGCGACCTTAGGCCGTTAGATGCAATTGCATCCTTTCTTGACTGTTTCATGCAAATGCATTTAGGTGCATGCGAGTGCTTGAAACCAGCGAGGAGTTCGCCATGGCCGCGTTGAAACTGATCAGCCACAAGCTCTGTCCCTATGTGCAGCGCGCGGTGATCGCGCTTAACGAGAAGGGCGTCGCCTTCGAACGGATCGATATCGATCTCGCCAACAAGCCGGACTGGTTCCTGAAGATATCGCCGCTCGGCAAGGTGCCGGTGCTGACGGTTGCGACCGACAAGGGCGAGGTGGCGCTGTTCGAGAGCAACGTGATCTGCGAATCGAGGAGACGCAAGCCGGCGCCAAGCTGCATCCGCTGGACCCGCTGGCGCGCGCCGAACATCGCGCCTGGATGGAATTCGGCTCTGCCACCTTAAGCGATCTCTGGGGCCTCGAGATTGCCAAGGATGCCGCGACCTTCGAGGCCAAGCGGGAGGCGGTCACTGCCAAATTCGCCCGCGTCGAGGCGGCACTCGGCGCGGGTCCGTACTTTGCGGGCGAGAAATTCAGCCTGGTGGATGCGGTCTTCGCGCCGATCTTCCGCTATTTCGATGTGTTCGACGAATTCATCGACCTTGCGGTGTTCAACGACATGCCGAAGGTGCGGAAGTGGCGCGCGGAGCTGGCGAAGCGTCCGAGCGTGAAGGCCGCGGTCGGCGCCGACTATCCGCAATTGCTGCGCGCCTTCCTCAAGCAGCATGACGCGCATGTGTTGAAGCTTGCGGCGTAACGCGCCGCAGCGCCGCAGGATGGGTAGAGCAAAGCAAAACCCATCGCCTTCACGACACGCGGCCCGAGTGATGGGTTTCGCTTCGCTCTACCCATCCTACGAGCCGCACTGCCTTAGCGCACGTTGGCGAGGCGCATGTCGAGATAGCCGGTCACCGTTTCCATCAACGGCTCGAGCTTGCCGTCGAAGAAATGGTTGGCGCCGGGGATGATCTGCTGATCGATCACGATGCCCTTCTGTGTCTTCAATTTCTCGACCAGCGTGTTGACGTCCTTGGGCGGCACCACGGCGTCCTTGTCGCCATGCACGATCAGCCCGGAGGACGGGCAGGGCGCCAGGAACGAGAAGTCATAGAGATTGGCCGGCGGCGCGATCGAGATGAATCCCTCGACCTCGGGCCGGCGCATCAGGAGCTGCATGCCGATCCAGGCGCCGAACGAAAAGCCCGCGACCCAGCAGGCACGTGCCTCGGGATTGATGCTCTGCGCCCAGTCGAGCGCGGAAGCCGCATCCGACAATTCGCCGGTGCCGTGGTCGAACGAGCCCTGGCTGCGGCCGACCCCGCGGAAGTTGAAGCGCAGCACCGAGAAGCCGCGATGCGCAAAGGCATAGTAGCACTGGTAGACGATCTGGTGATTCATCGTGCCGTGAAACTGCGGGTGCGGATGCAGGATCATGGCGATCGGCGCGTTCTTCTGCTTGGCCGGATGGTAGCGGCCTTCGAGACGGCCCGCCGGGCCGTTGAAAATAACTTCAGGCATCAGTGATCCCTTGAGTGATCCTACGCTTGACCCTTGGTTGGCGCTGGGCAATCAACCGAGTTGTGCTGACTTCATCGGCCCCCGGCAGATAAAGTGGCTGGATTTACCGTGAACGGCGCCGTCAGGCGGCTTCCCGCGAACGAACGACGCCTCGGTTGGTTTTTGAGGCCCGCGTTCTAGCATGAGGCGAGGGGCAAAAAGCAAGCATCTTGAACAACGCCAAGCGTGTTCAATGCGTTAGCCGGTGATTGCGGGCGGCGCGGCAATCACCAACTGGCCTAGGGATTCGAGCGAAGATTGCAGGCAAGGCCCGTAAGAAGTTCTGAGGTATTATAATACTCCATGACGAATCGCGTCTATCTCGACTGGAATGCGACCACGCCGCTTCGCCCCGAGGCGAAGGCGGCGATGGCGGCGGCATGGGAGCTGTGCGGCAATCCGTCCTCGGTGCATGCCGAGGGGCGGCAGGCACGTCGGCTGGTCGAGGACGCCAGGAGCGCGATCGCCGCGGCGGTGGGCGCTAAGGCGCAGGACGTGGTGTTTGCCTCAGGCGGCACGGAAGCGAACGTGCTGGCATTGACGCCTGGCGTGCGACGGAGCGGTAGTGCTCCCGTCCAGCGGCTCCTGGTGTCTGCGATCGAGCATGCCTCGGTGCTATCAGGCGGGCGCTTTGCGGCTGAAGCGATCGATACCGTGGCCGTGACATCGTCAGGCGTGCTGGACCTCGATAACCTCCGTAGCAAGCTGGCCGATGGCCCGCCCGCATTGGTGTCGGTGATGCTGGCCAACAACGAGACCGGCGCGCTGCAGCCGGTCGAGAAGGCGGCCGAGATCGTTCATGCGGCCGGCGGACTGCTCCACGTCGATGCGATCCAGGCCTTCGGGAAAATTCCCTTCGCTCTCGAATCATTGCAGGCGGATCTGGTGACGCTGTCCGCGCACAAGGTCGGCGGCCCCAAGGGCGTCGGGGCCGTGGTCCTGGCGGAGGGAGTGGAGAGGCTCGAACCCCTGTTGCGCGGTGGCGGCCAGGAACTCGGGCGCCGCGCCGGTACGGAGAACGTCGCCGGCATCTCGGCCTTTGGCGCGGCTGCCAAGGCCGCGATGGCGAGCCTCGAGACCGACGCAGTCCGGCTGCGGGCCCTGAGGGACCGACTTGAGGCTGGCCTGAGAGAAGTAAGTGGTATTATTGTATTCTCGGACGGCGTGCCGAGGCTGCCCAATACCACGCTATTCACGGTCCCAGGTTTGAAGGCGGAAACCGCCGTGATCGGCTTCGACCTAGCTGGAATCGCGGTATCTTCGGGTTCCGCCTGTTCCTCGGGAAAGGTCCAGCCGTCACATGTGCTGGGCGCGATGGGGTTCCGGCCGGACCTCGCCCAGGGAGCAGTGCGGCTTAGTCTTGGCTGGTCTACATCCACCACAGACATAGATTTGGCCGTAAAGGCTTGGCTAAAGCTCGCCGATACCTTACTTAGAGTGGGACGAAACACAGCTTGAACGGTTCTAAGCGGGTTTTTCGTCCACTAAGCAACCGTACCACTTTTTAGAACTGATCCACCGCGGTCCTTGAAACCGCGAGCGGAGGATTGAATGCCTGCTGTACAGGAGACGGTCGACCGTGTCCGACGGATCGACGTCGATCAGTATCGATATGGGTTCGAGACGCTTATCGAATCCGAAAAGGCCCCCAAGGGGCTCTCGGAAGATATCGTCCGCTTCATCTCAGAGAAAAAGAACGAGCCGGCCTGGATGCTGGAATGGCGCCTGGAGGCGTACCGCCGCTGGCTGACCATGACCGAGCCGACCTGGGCGCGCGTCAACTATCCCAAGATCGATTACCAGGACCTCTACTATTACGCGGCGCCGAAGCCGAAGAAGACGCTATCGTCGATCGACGAGATCGATCCGGAGATTCTCAAGACCTACGAGAAGCTCGGCATTCCCTTAAGGGAGGTCGCGATCCTCGAGGGCGTCGAGCCGCCTCCGGGCGGAGAGCCGTCGGAGCAGCGGAAGATCGCTGTCGACGCCGTGTTCGATTCGGTGTCGGTTGCGACCACCTTCCAGAAGGAATTGAAGAAGGCCGGCGTGATCTTCATGCCGATCTCGGA